>CAXBNM010000212.1:0-8264 GCA_963976885.1 uncultured Burkholderiaceae bacterium | reverse complement strand
ATCGGAGTGATAGCGATTCCAGTGCAGGCATTGCTCGAGCGGCCGTCGGTAGCGACGATGCTGGCTGGCTGCCGGATAACCGATCGGAATCGTGCCATACGCATGCATCCAGGGTGGGTAGCCGAGCAGCGCGGCCAGTTCCTGATTGGTCGTGTCCTCGCCGCCGCCGGACAACCATGCCGAGGTCAGGCCTTCGGCGGTCACACCGAGCTGAATGTTCTGAATGGCCGCGCCCAGCGAACACAGAAAGATTGCTTCATTGTTATCCTGATACTCCGCCTCGAAGCGCTCGGTGGTCGCTTGCGGAAAGCACACCTTGAAGCGAGGGTCGCCCAGCACAATGATGATGGCCACGGTGTTACTCAGGTAAGACTTGCTGACCGCCGGGAAGCCCTTGGCATGATCAACCAGACGCTGTGCTTGCCGACGAAACACGCTGGTGACCTGATCGCGCATGTCGGGCTCGTCGATGACAATGAAGTCAAAACACTGCGTATTGGCCCCGGACGGCGCCCAACGGCCGCAGTCTACGATTCGGGCCAGTGCGTCGCGCGCGACGCTGCGTCCGGCTTCGAACTTGCGCACGCTGCGACGGCGCCTGACGACGTCCTGAAACTCGGCTTTGGTCATGGCTGGCCTCCGAACTGATCCGTAAAGTCAGCCCTGAGCATAGACCAAACCGAGGGCCGAAACCATTGCGCGCCAGCGTAGCGCGGGCCGTCAGGAACGATCTGAGCGGCCTGCGAATACCGCAACATCGCCGACTCAGGCCATTGCCACCGCGCCGGCCGCCCGCTTGCTCTGCAACTGCATCATCAGCAACGCCAGCGCGCCCAGACAACCGGCGATCAGCATCGGATACTCAAGCGGCAGCCCATCGACGTGACGGAAAACCGAATAGCCAAACAACATCGCCGCCGCCACCGTTGCCAGTAAACGCTCGGCCTTGGTGAAGATGGTCAGCCCGCAACCGTAGATGGCCGCGGTAAACAAGGTCATCCCGAGCGGCACCGCCACAAAGGTGCCGATGGTCCAGGCCAGATTGGTTGGTTTGAACACCAGCGCCGGATTGAAGACGATCAGGAACGGGATGATGAAGCCCGAGATAGCCAGCTTGGCGGCCGACAATGATGTCTTGAAATAACTGGCCCCGGCAATGCCGGCCCCGGCCAGTGCGGCCAGCGCCACCGGCGGCGTCAACGCCGAGATCACGGCAAAGTACAACGCAAAGAAATGCGCCGAGATCGGTTCGATGCCCAGCTTGATGATGATTGGCACCACGACAATGGCAACCAGACTGTAGGCCGCACTGGTGGGCACGCCGCACCCGAGCACGATGGACACGACCATGGTCACCAGCAAGGCAATCAACAGATTGCCACCGCTGATGATATCGACCAGCCCGGCAATCTTGGTGCCAAGCCCGGTGGTAATCAGCGTTTGCGCAATCAGTCCGACAATCGCCAGCGATATGCCAATTTGCGCCCCCACCAGTGCACCGCCGGCCAGACATTTGAGCAACTCCTTGATGGGCGCCCGGGTATCGCGGCCAATATAGGCGAGTGCAATCGACAGGATGATGGCCCAGAACGCCGCATTGTCCGGACTGTACTGGCGCAGCAGCATGATGACGAGCACCCCCAGCGGCAGCAGAAACAGCGGCAAGCGGCGCAGCAACAGCGAAAAATCAATACTCTCGGACGGTGGGCGCAGACCATTGCGCACGGCCAGAAACTGCACACCGAGCATTACGCCCCAGAAGTACAGGATTGCCGGCACGATACCGGCCAGCATCACGTCGCCGTAGCTGATGCCAAGAAAGGATGCCATCAGGAACGCGGCCGCGCCCATCACCGGCGGCATCAACTGGCCACCGGTGGATGCGGTCGCCTCGATGGCACCGGCATGGTGGGGCTGATAACCGACCCGCTTCATGAATGGAATCGTGAATGCACCGGTAATGGCCACATTGGCAACCGCAGCCCCTGACACCATGCCGACCATGGCGCTGGAGACCACTGCGGTCTGACCCGGGCCGCCCTGGAACACCTTGCCGGCGATCTTGCCAGCCTCGAAAAAGAAGTCGTTGACCTTGATGACGCCAAGCAAGGCGCCAAAGACCACGAACAGAAATACTTGATTCGCCGAGATCGACAGAAAGGTTCCGAAGACGCCCGACAAGCCGATACTCAGATACGAAATGATGTAATCGAAATCAAACGGGCGGTGATACAACTGGCCCGGAATGTGATGCCCCCAGAGAAAGTAGCCGACGAACACTGAGGCCACAATCGGCAAGGTCCAGCCCCAGGCCAGCCGGGTTGCCTCGATGACGAGCACCACCAGCACAACGCCGACAACGACATCCGTCGGCTCGGGATAGCCAAAGGCTTCTTCAAGGTGGTTGATGTTGAAGAACACATAAGCAACCGCCACCACGCCAGCCAGCGCCAGGCTGAGCGCCCAGGCCGCGCCAATCTTGCTGCGCGCCTGACGCGCGTGGTTGACGAAGAGCAAGGCAAACACAAACCCCAGATGGACTGCCTGCGACTCGTACGAACCCAGAAACAGGTATTGCGTCGACACCATGTGGAAGGCGAACATGCCCAACCCAAGCACCACGAGCAGGTATTGCATCGCCCTGGACCATTGATGACTCATGAAGCAGCTTCCCGGAAGGTTTTTGTACAGACAGAACGGATGTCATCGACGCATGCCGGCGATGACATCCAGCCTAAGAAACGCGAGACTTACTTGACGATGCCGGCTTCCTTGTAGGCACGTAGCGCACCGGGGTGAATGTCACTGGTTTTCCAGCCAAAGACCAGACCGCTCCGGGACATCAGTTTGCCTTGCGCATGAAAGTCGCCAAACATCGCCAGGTTGTCGACGATGAGTTTGGCCGAGGCATAGGCGAGGTCATCGGGGAATTCCTCGGACACCATCCAGGAGGTCGTGTCGGCGGCCACCACCAAGGGCTTGGTTACCCCTTCAATGGTATTGGGCGGAATCGTGAAGTCACTCATATTCATGCCCTCGGCCTTGGCCTTGTTGATCGCCTCCGAACCCCAGCTCAAGAATGTGATGTCGCGACCTGACGCCAGAAACTCGGTCGTCTGCGGACTCAACACCATCTTGCTGCTCTCCGGATCGAAGTAGCCACCCACGACGGCGGCGTCAGCGGTGCCGTTCAGCAAGGCCTGTACTGCTTCCTTGGTGCCGACATATTGAACCTCGACCTTGTCCTTGGTCAGGCCGTAGCCATAGCGCATGATCCATTCGGGCTGCACTGCCCAGTTGATCTGCGGTGCCCGGCCCAATGCCACTTTCTTGCCCGCCAGGTCGGCAACGGTCTTGATGTCCGGATCAAGCGTGGCCAGCCAGAAGGCGCCGGCACTGTAGTTGGCAATCAGCTTGAGCGGCGGGTATTTCTTGTCAAAGGGTTTGCCGCCCGCCTGGGCCAGACCCGACACACCACCGCCGGAGCCAACAATCATGGTTTTGCGCAGCTCGGGCTCTTTGTCCAGCTTCTTGATATTGAAAATGAAACCCGGGCTCTCGGAAGACGTGACCTGTACAGCTTTGCCCTTCTTCTTGGAGATTTCCTCGTAGGCCGAGCCCATCACGTACGAACCGGTGCCGAATGGCGCCGTGATCAGACTCACTTTGGCCGGCTCGGCGGCCAGTACCGAGGTAGTGGCCAATGCGGCGGCGATCGACGTGACCCACGTACCGACTCCGACGATGGTTCTTGCTTTCATTGCTTGTCTCCCTGGCTTATGGACTTTATGTCCGGTTTATTGAGCCGCAGGTTACGGCTTATTCCACTTCGACACGGTCGAGATGCCTGAACACCATGACACAATCGACCGCCAACGGACCTTCTGGACCCACCATTACCGGATTCAGATCAAGCTCGGCCAAATCCGAAGACATCGCCGCGGCCCAATGCGACAAGTCGGCCAGCATACCTGCAATGGCCCGACGGTCGACGCCGGGCTGACCACGCACGCCATCGAGCAGCGCACTCATGTGCAACTCGTCGAGCATGGCCATTGCTTCACCGGTATCAAACGGCGCATGACGGAACACGACATCCTTGAGCACTTCAACCAGCACGCCGCCCAGGCCAACCATGATGACGATGCCAAAGACCGGATCGCGCTGCACGCCGATGACCAGTTCGAGGTGACCACTCGCCATCGGTTGCACCAGCACACCATCCAGACGCGCCTGCGGTTGCGCCGCACGGGCTCGCTGCATCAAGGTGTCGAACGCCATTCGCACCGCGTCTTCGTCATTGAGCTTCAGCATGACGCCACCGACTTCCGTCTTGTGCGTAATATCGGGCGATTCAATCTTGAGCACCACCGCCGCGCCGGCCTTGCGCCAATGCGCAACAGCTTCTTCGGCATTGCTGGCCAATGAAACCGGCGCAATCGGCACGCCGGCCTCGCGCAACCACTCGGTAGCCTGCACGGAGGGCTGAACACCATCGGCAAACTGCGTGGGCAGGCGCAATGCCGGCCGTGGCGAGTCTTCGCCACGCTGGGCCTGGCTGTCCATGAAGTTCTGATAGCGCGCCATCGCCGCGGCAGCCTCTACCGCGCGCTCGCCGGCACTGAACACGACTATGCCTGCCGCGCGCAAACGCTGCACCGCCGCGGTCGGCGCGGCAACCCAGCACACGAAGAAGGGCTTGGTCGTACGGTCGCGGATTTCACAAAAGATTGCTACGAGCTTGTCGACATGAGCCGCCATCAGTTGCAACCAGACGATGCCGATGTGAATGTTCGGGTCATCAAGCAAGGCCACCACTGACTCGGTCAGCAACTCGGGGCGGGCGACAAACTGCCCGGTGACGTCCACCGGATTACCCGCCGCCCCAAAAGCCGGCATTACGCTCATCAGTCGTTGCCGCGTGCTTTCCTGCAGCGCTGGCACCTGCAGACCGACTTCTTCAGCCCGGTCGGCCATCATCACGCCGGCACCACCCGACTGCGTGGCAATGCCGATGCCATTACCGCTGCAACGGCGCTCGGCACTGAGCGCCTGCAACATGTCGAGCATTTGCTCTTCATTGCGGGCCCGCAGCACGCCATACTGGCGAATGATGGCATCAAAGACCGCATCACCTACCGCCAGAGCACCGGTGTGCGACGCCGCTGCCCGCTGGCCCGCCGCCATACGGCCAACCTTGGTCAGCACCAGGGGTTTGTTCAGTGCCTGACAGCGTTGCGCCAGACGGATCAGCGCCGGCCCGTCTTCGAGACCTTCAAGATAGCCGGCGGCGACCCGGATACGCGGATCTTCAACAACGCTGAGCATCAGCTCGCTGAAATCAAGATCGACCTGATTGCCGGTATTGATGAAGTAGCCCAACCCGAGGCCGCGCGCCCGCGCCAGCGCCGCAATAGCGGTACCGAAGGCGCCGGACTGCGTGACGAAGGCAACCGGCCCGGCGCCCGTGTCACCATCGGCGTATTGGCTGAACGTGGCGTAGACATCTTCAAAGGCATTTACGAAGCCCAGGCAATTCGGTCCGCACAACACCATGCCGTAGCGACGCGCACAAGCAAGCAACTCCTGCTCCATCGCCTGCCCTTGCGCGCCCATCTCACCAAAACCGGAGCTGAAAATCACCGCCGCCCCGACGCCCCGCTGCCCCAGCGCCTCGATGCTCTCGAGCACATGGTCGGCCGGCACCGCGACAATGGCCATGTCAGCAGGCTCGGGAAGCGCGGCAATCGACGGGTAACAAGTCAGGTCGGCAATGCGCTCGTATTTCGGATTGACCGGCAACACCCGCCCTGCATAGCCCTTCTCAATCAGATGCTTGAGCGGGCGCCCATTGATCTTGTCCAGATCGGCGGACGCGCCGATGATGGCAATCGACCGCGGGTGCAACATACGCTCGATACGTTCACTACGCTGAGAGTTGTTACCGGTCATGAGGCGCTCAGTTGAAGGCAGAAATGCCGGTTTGAGCGCGTCCGAGGACCAGCGCATGAATATCGTGCGTGCCCTCCAGCGTGTTCACCGTTTCAAGATTCATCAAGTGACGAATTACGTGGTAACTGTCGGCAATGCCGTTGCCGCCATGCATGTCGCGCGCCATCCGAGCGATGTCCAGTGACTTGCCCGCGCAGTTACGCTTGAGCAGCGACACCATTTCGGCACTGGCTTCGCCCTTGTCGCGCAGGCGGCTCAGATGCAGGCATGAAATCAGGCCGAGCGTAATTTCGGTTTGCATGTCGGCCAGCTTCTTTTGCACCAGCTGGTTGGCGGCCAGCGGCCGACCGAACTGCTTGCGCTCGAGCACATAATTGCGTGCGGCATGCCAGCAAAACTCCGCCGCCCCCAACGAGCCCCAGCATATGCCAAAGCGCGCATTGTTCAGGCAGGCAAACGGGGCCGCCAGCCCGGAGGCGCCGGGCAGTTGTTGCTCGTCGGGCACAAACACATCGTCCATGTGGATTTCGCCGGTCGGCGATGCGCGCACCGAGAACTTGCCTTCGATCTTGCTGGTACTCAAGCCCTTCATGCCACGCTCAAGAATGAAGCCGCAAATCCGCCCCTCATCGTTCTTGGCCCAGACCACCATCAGATCAGCAATCGGCGCATGGGTGATCCAGGTTTTGCTGCCACTGATCCGCCAACCACCGTCAACCTTGCGGGCCCGTGTGGTCATCGAGCCAGGATCAGAACCGTGATCGGGTTCGGTCAGACCAAAGCAGCCCAGCAACTCGGCCCGAGCCATCGCGGGCAGATAGCGCTCGCGATGCTCTTCGCTGCCAAACAGGTAGATGGGCATCATGCTCAGCGTGCTCTGCACACCAAGCGCCGAACGAAAAGCGGTATCAACCCGCTCAAACTCGCGCGCGATGAGTCCGTAACCGACATAACTGATGCCGGCGCACCCGTAGCCGTCAATGGTGGCCCCAAGAAAGCCGAGCTCGGCCATCTCGCGCATCACCTCGACATCAAAGGTCTCGTGGCGGTTGGACTCAAGAATGCGGGGCATCAATTGCTCTTGCGCATACTTGCGTGCGGCGTCGCGAATCATCACCTCTTCTTCGCTCAGCAGTCCTTCCATGCGCAGCGGATCCTGCCAGTCGAAGGGCACGTTGTGCATGCCGGCGGTACGCAACGGACTGTCATCAGCAAGCGGAGTCGTCGCCATGATCAGCTCCCCTGGCCGTCTTTGAGTGGTCGGAATTTGGGAATGCCAGCCTCGTCGCTGATTGGCTCGAAATAGGCCTGCACGCGCATGCCGATGCGCAGATCTTCGACGGCACAATCGGTCACCTGGCCATACATGCGTGCGCCATCATCAAGATCAATCAGACACATCAGCACTGGCAACTCTTTTTCCCAGCCCTTGAGGTTCATCGCCACCGAACGGGAAACGGTGTGCGAGTAAACCGTGCCATACGGCTTGGCGTCGGTCCATTCAAGTTCGCGGCTGCCGCACTCGACACACCATGGCTTGGGATGGAAATTGAAGGTCGCGCACTTCTGACACTTTTGCAGCACCAGACGCCCTTCGCGCGCTGCCGTCCAGAACGGACGCGTCAGATCAGTAATGGTCGGGAGTGGTTTACCCGTAGCGGATTCAATCATCGGTTACTCCTGCGAGGACAATATCAACGAGATGCAGCTACGACCGGGACGGCCATAAGGAATGCCACCAAAGCCGCACGACAAACCAAGCGTGGCGTTGGGCACCTGAAGGTCGCCGGCCTCGCCGCGCAACTGCGTGACCGATTCAATCAGGGGCATGAAGCCGCCGATGGCGCCCCCTGGCTGGCCGCCGGACAACTGCCCGCCGTCCGTTGACATCGGAAAGTCCCCGTCAAAATGCAGATCATGGTCTTCAACGAACTTGCCGCCCTCACCCTTCCTGCAAAAGCCCGAGTCCTCGATCGTCATCATCGCAATGAACGGATAATCGTCGTAGGGCTGCAGGAAATTGATGTCGCTATGCGTTACCCCGGCCATCTCGAAGGCCTTGGGCGCCGATTTGACGAAGCCCAGGGTCGTGACATCGGGCAGCACCCGCGAGCCGTGGTAGTAGTTGTTGGCCTCACCAAAGCCGCGCAGGTACACGGGACGATCGGTAATTGAGCGAGCGGTTTCGGCGGAAGTGACAATGTAAGCAAGCCCGCCATTGACGATAGGCACACAATCGAGCAAGCGGATCGGGTCGGTCAACACGCGCGATTCGAGGTAATCCTGCTCGGTAAAAGGCTTGCGATAGATGG
>CAXBNM010000211.1:0-8271 GCA_963976885.1 uncultured Burkholderiaceae bacterium | reverse complement strand
GATACCAAGCATCTTCTCGATGGCCATCACATAGGCATGCTCGTTGGCCATCATCGACACATAGTCGAGACGGTCCATGTAGGGCACGCTTTGCAGATAGGTACGGGTTTCAGCCAGCTTTTCGGTGGCCCGGTGCAGCAAGCCAATATGCGGGTCGGCACGTTGCACGACCTCGCCGTCCATTTCGAGAACCAGACGCAGGACGCCGTGCGCGGCCGGATGCTGCGGGCCGAAATTCAGCGTGTAATTCTTGATTTCTGCCATTACCTTTCTGCCCCGTAGCCGTCTTCACGAATCACGCGCGGTATGACCTCTCGCGGTTCGATCGTGACGGGCTGATAAATCACACGCTTTTGTTCCGGGTCGTAGCGCATTTCGGCCTGGCCCGAGATCGGGAAGTCTTTGCGGAACGGGTGCCCGACGAATCCGTAATCGGTCAGGATGCGGCGCAGATCGGGATGGCCTTCATAGATGATGCCGAACAGATCGAAGGATTCACGCTCGAACCAGTTGGCGCTCGGCCAGATGTCGGTGACGCTCGGCAAGACCGGAAAATCGTCTTCGGGGCAGAACACCCGGACCCGCACACGCCAGTTTTTGGCCACTGACAGGAAGTGCATGACGCTGGCAAAACGCGGACCGTCCCAGGCACCTTCGCCGTAAGTGCTGTAATCGACGCCGCACAGATCAATAAGCGTGTCGAAGCGCAGCTCGGCGTCATCGCGCATGACGGTGAGCGCCTCGAGCATGACCCCTTTTTTGACTTCGACCGTGATTTCACCGAGCGCTTCGGTAATGTTGGGAGCAAACGGCTCAAGCGTTTGCTCCAGCTGCGACTTGAGGGTTTCGAGAGCTGTCATTTCAGCGTGCGATCGTTGAAGTCTTGCGAATCTTGGCCTGCAACTGGATGATTCCGTACATCAGCGCTTCGGCGGTAGGCGGACAGCCCGGCACATAAACGTCGACCGGCACGATTCGATCGCAGCCACGCACGACCGAATAGGAATAGTGGTAGTAGCCGCCACCGTTGGCGCACGAGCCCATCGACAACACCCAGCGCGGCTCGGGCATCTGATCGTAGACCTTGCGCAACGCCGGCGCCATCTTGTTGCACAAGGTACCGGCCACGATCATCAGATCGGAGTGGCGCGGACTGGGGCGGAAGATGACACCAAAGCGATCGAGGTCGTAGCGCGAAGCGCCGGCATGCATCATTTCGACCGCGCAGCAGGCCAGACCGAAGGTCATGGGCCAAAGCGAGCCGGTGCGGGTCCAGTTGATGACTTTGTCGAGTTGGGTCGTGACGAACCCTTGATTCAGTACGCCTTCAATACTCATTGCCAAATTCCGAAAGTGTGATGCGCCCTGCCCGGGCGGCGGATCATTCCCAGTCGAGGGCGCCGCGCGTCCATTCGTAGACGAACCCTACGACGAGGATCCCCAGGAACAACATCATCGCTGCGAAGCCAAAAAAGCCGATCGCATCGAGGGAAACAGCCCAGGGGAACAAGAAGGCAATTTCAAGGTCAAACAGAATAAACAGGATGGCGACCAGGTAGTAACGCACGTCAAACTTCATGCGTGCATCCTCGAAAGCCTCAAAGCCACATTCGTAGGGCGAGAGCTTTTCTGCATTGGGCTTGCTTGGTCCGAGCAGCTTGCCAATCAACAGAGGGCCGACCCCGACACCGATCCCCACAATGATGAACATCAGTACGGGAAGGTAGTTTTCGAGATTCAAGCGAAACCCCTGGCAGTGGAGGATTTAAATGAATTGAGGAATCTGATAATAAGTGATGGTGCCGACGGCGAGACTCGAACTCGCACAGCTTTCGCTACTACCCCCTCAAGATAGCGTGTCTACCAATTTCACCACGTCGGCACTGATTTGATTGACCGATCTTGGTCGGTCAATTCGTTAGCCATCTATTCTACTTCGGAATGTCGCTCGCTTTATTTGATTCTGGCGATTCTGTAGCAGGAATTTGCGAATTTGCATCACCTGCGGGCGTTTGTGCACCATTAGTGCCCGGCACATCGCTCGGCACGGGTGCCGCGGGGGCTGTTACACCCTCCATCACACTGCCTGCCGACTGCGTAGGTGCATTCGACACAAAGGCCAGCCCAAGTGTAGTTACAAAAAACAAGGCCGCACAACCGGCGGTACTGCGACTGAGGAAGTTGGCCGAGCCCGAAGCGCCGAACAGACTACCCGACGAACCCGAACCGAAGGCGGCGCCCATGTCTGCCCCTTTGCCATGCTGCAGCAGGACGAGTACAACCACCCCGACTGCGGAGAGCACCTGTACAACCTGCAAAATATTTGAAAACCAAAGCATGTATTACTCCAGGGGTCAGGCGGCAGCCTGACAGATGTTGATGAAGTCCGGCGCCTTGAGCGCGGCTCCGCCAATCAGGCCGCCATCAATGTCGGCCTGGGCAAAAAGACTTTCGGCGTTATCAGCTTTGACGCTGCCGCCGTACAAAATACGAATCTGATCGGCGCCGGTCACACCGAGTTCATGCATGTGGCGCCGGATGAAGGCGTGAATATCCTGTGCCATGGCCGGCGTGGCGGTCTTGCCCGTACCGATCGCCCAGATCGGCTCGTAGGCGAGCACGACTTTGGCACTGTCAGCATGACCCAGGGCTTTGACCACTGCGGCAACCTGCGCACCGACCACCGCTTCAGCCTGTCCGGCCTCGCGTTCGGCCAGTGACTCACCGACACAGATGATGACGCCCAGTCCGGCGGCCAGCGCGCGCTCGGCCTTGGCCGCCACCGCCGCATCGGTCTCGTTGAACAAAGTCCGCCGCTCGGAATGACCGAGGATGACCCACCGGCAACCCAGATCGACCAGCATTTCGACGCTGACCTCACCGGTAAACGCACCATTGGACTCCTGCGCAACAGTTTGCGCACCAAACGCCAGATGCGCACGTGTCGGCCCACTCAGGGCGCCGCGCACCTGTGCCAGATACGGAAACGGCGGGCAGATGGCAATATCAACGCCGCGAATCTCGCTCAGCGGATCGGCCATGGCTTCCAGCAGCGCTTCATTCGCCTCGATGGACCCATTCATTTTCCAGTTGCCGGCCACCATGGGCTGGCGCTGGCTTACGCCAGCCGGGGTCCCGCCCGAATTATTCAGCGCTGTGCTGTTCACTGTTTCTCCAATGCAATCGGATCTGATATCACCGGGCCGCCCTTGGCGCGCCCCTGCTATCGTGCCCGGAACGCCCGGGCTGCCGTTATCTTGCCCGCTTCGGCAGACGCCAAACTTACGATTCAGGCTTTCGCCGGTCGAGCTAACCCAGCATTCTAGTTGGCAGGGGATAGCAGGGTCAAACCAGGCAAGCCAAAGCTGTCTTCAGTCAGGGCCTGGCTGGCGGGTCGGCCTTGCTGTCGGCCGGCTTTTCAGCCTGTTTTGACGCCTTTGCCGCCCCGGGTCGGTGCCGCAAGCCCCACACCACATAGCCCGACACGCCGTAAGCCAGAAACAACAAAAACAGCATTGTCGGCGGATCGGAGGAAATCAACACCAGCGCCAGCATGATCCCGATCGTGAACACGAACGGCACGCTTTTCCGATAATTGATGTCCTTGAAGCTGAAAAACGGCACATTGGAGACCATCGTCAACCCGGCGTACAGGGTCAGCACGAAAGCCGGCCAGGCCAGATCGGCCCCCTGCGCGGTAATCCAGCGGGTTTCACGCAGATCGGTAGCAAGCCAGACCAGGCCCGCCACCAGTGCGGCCGCCGCCGGGCTGGGCAGCCCCTGAAAGAAGCGCTTGTCGGTAACGCCGATATTGGTATTGAAGCGGGCCAGCCGCAGCGCGGCTCCGGCCACGTAGACAAAGGCGGCCAGCCAGCCCCATTTGCCCAGCCCGTGCAGCGCGAACTCATACATCACCAGCGCCGGCGCCGCCCCGAACGAAACCATATCGGACAGGCTGTCGTATTGCTCACCGAAGGGGCTGGTCGTGTTGGTCAACCGGGCCACCCGCCCGTCGAGCGCATCGAGCACCATGGCGACGAAAATGGCCACGGCCGCGTTCTCGAAGCGGTCGTTCATGGCCTGCACGATCGCAAAGAAGCCGCAAAAAAGCGCCGCTGTGGTGAAGGCATTGGGCAGCAGATAAATGCCGCGGGCCGGCCCGGCCCGCTTGGCAACAACCGGTGTGACGACCGACTCGGCCATCGCGGCCCGCGGTCGGCGCGGCCGCAAGCGGCGGCGCCCGCGACGCCCCCGCGGCTCGTCGTGCGAACTGCCTTGCTGATCGCTCATGACGAGGCCTGACCGGCTGCCACTACCGGCAATCGAGCGAGCACGGTTTTGGATGCGCTGACCTTCTCGCCGATCGACACCAGCGGCTCGGCCGTCAGCGGCAGATACAGATCGACGCGTGAGCCAAAGCGGATGAATCCGAAACGGCTGCCACGACTGACCTGCTCGCCTGCTTTCACATAACAAAGAATACGGCGCGCGATCAGGCCGGCCACCTGCACGCAGGACAAGCTAAGCCCGTCGGCGCGGCGCAGCACCAGCGCATTGCGCTCATTGGCCTCGCTGGCCTTGTCCAGATCGGCATTTACAAAGGCGCCCGGCTTGTAATCGACGCTCTCGACGCTGCCGTCGATGGGCGCCCGGTTGGAGTGCACATTGAACACATTCATGAAGACCGAGATTTTCAAGGCCTCGCACTGCCGGTACGGATCATTGGCAGTCTCGACCTTGATGACCCGACCATCGGCAGGGCTGAGCACCGCATCGGGAGCATCCGGAATCGGGCGCGGCGGATCGCGAAAGAACTGCACGACGAACACGAGGATCAGCCAGAACACCAACGCGGCAAGCCAGCCCAGTGTTGCGGTAACCACGAGCGCGACCAGCAGCGCGGCGCCAATGAAGGGCCAGCCTTCACGGGCCAGAATCGGATGAGGATAGTTATTCACGAAGTCAGTTACCTGCGCACGTAGGCTGATTGCCGCAACCATTTGGTTGCGATCCATTTTTCACCCGTAACGACCGGCACACCAGCATGCAGGCAACGCTCATCGAGCTCGTCATCACGGTTGACGTATTCAAAATAAACACCATTGCCGGCCCGCGCGCGCACCGACAGATCCAGATTGGGAAAGGCGGTTTCGCCGCCTTTCGGGACTGTATTCAGATAAATGACCAGGGTGGCAATGCGTTGACCACCATCGGCGACATGAATCTTGCTGCCCGGATCTCCGGGCTCAAAAAAATCGTGGTGGGGCAGATATTCACCGCCAACGCCGTAATGCAGAATTTGCAGGGGCTCACCGTTTTCAACCGGCACGCCGGTGATATCGGCAATTCTTTGCTCGATCCGGGCAATGGTGTCGGTTTCACCGCGTTCAAAATACGTGCCTTCGCTGGTGCGCACCGGGTTGACCTCAAAGCCACCTGTTTCCCGGTTGACCACTTCACTGCGTTTGAGCTTGCCACGCGACAACTCGATGAGCTCGGCACACTCGGCGCCACTGAGCAGGCCTTCCAGCAGCGCCACGTTCGGATCGGTCAGCACAAAACCGATGCCCACGGGATGATCGGCGGTGGCCACCTCACCGGATGCCGGCACGCGGATCGGATCGCAGCGATAGCCGGCCAGAGCGCCTGCGTCAACACCACTGCTTTGCACGCGCTTGGCCATATCACGGATAACCGAGATGGCCGCCCCGGCAAAACCAGGCTCAAAACCGTTATCGGCCATGATGCCGACCATGTCTTCGAGCCGACAGCCGCGGGCCAGATTTTCAGCTATCCAGTCCTGCCATTGCGCAGGCAGGCTGCGCGTACCGGCGGCGGCCTGAGCGGCATTGCTGTTGCCCGTTTGCTGGCGGGCTTTCCCGGAACGCTTGGATCTGGTTGATGTCATGAACGGAACCCGGCATCGTCGCCGGTGGCAGTAGCGCCGGAAAGGCTCAGCTTCGCACGGACGACTTGTTGATGGAACTGCCAGAGTATAAGGGCGTGCTGAGCGCCCGCGTTCAGATCCCCCAACCACTGTCGGGCCGGCGACACGGGCCGGGCTTGCATCAGTTACCAGGCACCGGCCGATGCCGAAGCATCGACCGGGCAACCCGGCTTTAGTTCTTGGACTTGTCGACCAGGCGATTGTCCTTGATCCACGGCATCATGCCGCGCAGCTTCTCACCAACCACTTCGATCTCGTGCTCACCCATCAGGCGACGACGTGATTTCAGGGTCGGCGCGCCCGACTGGCTCTCGAGGATGAATTGCTTGGCGTACTCGCCCGACTGAATGTCGGCCAGCACCTTGCGCATCGTCGCACGGGTTTCTTCAGTGATCAGGCGCGGGCCGGTCACGTACTCACCGAACTCGGCGTTATTCGAGATCGAGTAGTTCATGTTGGCAATGCCGCCTTCGTAGATCAGATCGACGATCAGCTTGACCTCGTGCAGACACTCGAAGTAGGCCATTTCCGGCGCGTAGCCAGCTTCGACCAGGGTCTCGAAGCCCATCTTGATCAGCTCGACGGTACCGCCACACAACACGGTCTGCTCGCCGAACAGATCGGTTTCGGTTTCTTCACGGAAATCGGTTTCGATGATGCCGGCCCGGCCACCACCAATGGCGCAAGCGTAGGACAAGGCCATATCGCGGGCAACTTTCGACTCATCCTGATGCACGGCAACCAGCATCGGCACACCGCCGCCATTGGCGTAGGTGCCACGCACGGTGTGACCCGGCGCCTTCGGCGCAACCATCACAACGTCCAGATCTTCACGGGGCTCAACGAAACCGTAGTGAATGTTGAAACCATGCGCAAAGGCCAGCGTCGCGCCTTGCTTGATGTTGGGTGCAACGTGCTGGCTGTAGACCGCCGGAATGTTCTCGTCGGGCAGCAGCATCATGACGAAATCGGCTTCCTTGACCGCGTCGCCGACTTCGGCAACTTTCAGGCCAGCCTGTTCGATCTTGCCCCAGGAGGCGCCGCCTTTACGGGCACCAACAATGACCTTCACGCCTGAGTCGTTAAGGTTCTGTGCATGGGCGTGGCCCTGCGAACCGTAGCCGATGATGGCTACCGTTTTGCCTTTGATCAGTTTCAGATCGCAATCTTTGTCGTAATAAACCTGCATGTGTATCCCCAGTAATTAAACTTTGAGCACGCGCTCGCCGCGTGCTACGCCTGATGCCCCGGTGCGAACCGTTTCCAGGATCATCGCTTGATCGATCGCACCGATAAATGAGTCCAGCTTATCGCCATCCCCGGTTAGTTCGATGGTGTAACTGCGCTCGGTCACATCAATGATGCGACCACGGAAGATTTCGGCCATTCGTGCCAGTTCTTCCCGATCCTTGCCGACAGCCCTGAGCTTGATGAGCATCAACTCGCGCTCGATGCACGGGTTTTCGGTCAGATCGACCACTTTGACCACCTCGATAAGGCGGTTCAGGTGTTTGGTAATTTGCTCGATCACTTCATCCGAGCCACGCGTGACGATGGTCATGCGCGACAAGGACAGATCTTCGGTGGGTGCCACCGTAAGCGACTCAATGTTGTAACCGCGCGCCGAGAACAAACCAACCACGCGCGACAACGCGCCGGGTTCGTTTTCAAGGAGGATCGAAATGATGTGTTTCATTACAGATCCTCCGAGCCGAGCAGCATTTCGGTCAGGCCCTTGCCGCCCTGCACCATCGGCCAGACGTTTTCGTCCCGGTCGGTGATGAAATCCATGAATACAAGCCGGTCTTTGTATTTGCCGAAGGCATCACGCAGCGCCGGTTCGACATCGGCAGGCTTTTCGATCCGCATGCCGATATGCCCATAGGCCTCGGCCAGCGCAACAAAGTCGGGCAGCGCTTCCATGTACGACTGCGAATAGCGCGAGCCGTACTCGATTTCCTGCCACTGACGCACCATGCCCAGATAACGATTGTTCAGGTTCAGCACCTTGACCGGCAGGTTGTACTGCTTGCAGGTCGAGAGCTCCTGGATACACATCTGGATCGAGCCTTCGCCGGTAATACAGGCGACGTCCGCCTCGGGATGCGCCATCTTGACGCCCATCGCATACGGCAATCCGACGCCCATCGTGCCCAGGCCGCCTGAATTGATCCAGTGGCGCGGCTCGTTGAAGCGGTAATACTGGGCCGCCCACATCTGGTGCTGGCCCACGTCGGAGGTGACATAGGCATCGCCCCCCGTCAGCTCGCAAAGCGTCTGCACGACGAACTGCGGCTTGATCAGCTCGCTGGTCAGGTCGTACT
>CAXBNM010000210.1:0-8287 GCA_963976885.1 uncultured Burkholderiaceae bacterium | reverse complement strand
ACCAGACACGGCAGGCCCTCGCGCCCATAGACCTGGCAGGAAAGCTGGAAATAACCACCGGTGCCAGTACTGCCGGCAAAGTCGCGCAAGGTTGTGCCGCCCTGGTCGATGGCGTCGGCAAGCGTTTCACGGATGGCCCGGGCCAGCTTCTCGCAGCGCGGCCGGGTCAGCCGCCCGGCCGACATGCCAGGCCGAATCCCGGCCCGGAACAGGCTTTCGGAGGCGTAGATGTTCCCCACGCCAACCACCGTCAGACCGGCCAACAGGAATTGCTTGACGCTGATGCGCCGGCCGCGGCTGCCCGCGTACAGCACGGCACCGTCGAAACGCCCTTCGAGTGGCTCGACCCCCAGCGAGGCCAGCAACGGATGCTCCAGCACGGGTCCGTCACGACGGTCATGCCAGAGCACCGAGCCAAACCGGCGCGGGTCGTTGAAGCGCAGCACGCCCTGATCGAATTCGATATCGATATGGTCGTGTGGCCGCGCAGGCACACTGACTGGCAAAAACAACAGGTTCCCCGACATGCCGAGATGCACGATCAGGGTGCCGTTGTTAAAGCGGGCCAGCAGATATTTGCCACGCCGCTCCAGGGCAGTTACTGCACGCCCTTCTATCAAGCCGGGTAGACTCGCGGGGACAGGCCAACGCATGCGGCTTTCTCGCACGATCACGCGATGCACCATTTGCCCCTTCAAATGGGGCTCCAGTCCTCGTCGAACCACCTCGACCTCAGGCAATTCAGGCATTCAGTTTCCTTGCCGGGCCACGGAAATCACCCTAATATCGTCTCATGAATTCAGTCGAAATCCTTCGTAACAGCCGTCTCGCGTTACCCATTCTGGCCACGCTGCTGATGTCTGCATGCGCTTTTCCCAACGCTGGTGCGCAGGATGCCACACTGATCAGCCAAGCCGCGCCGATCAGCACCGATGAGGCCAGCCGTGAATCAGGCCAGCCTGCGGCCATGGCCGCCGACCACGAAAGTGCAGACGCCGAAGAGGCCGACCGAACCGATCCCTTGCCGGATGTCACGCTGAGCCCGCAACTGCTGTTTCAGCTGCTGGCCTCCGAAATTGCCGCCCAGCGCGGTCAGTTGGGCAGCGCCACCGCCACCTATCTGCGCATGGCAGAAGACACGGGCGACCCGCGTCTGGCTCGCCGGGCCACCGAACTGGCCCTGGCCAACCGGGCCCTCGATCGCGCCCTGCCCGCCTCCAAACTCTGGCACGAACTGGCGCCGCAATCGACCCAGGCCTCAACCACCTACGAAACCCTCTTGTTGTCCACCGGCAACCTCGACAAAGCTGAGCCACTGATGGCAAAGCGCCTCGAGACGGCCCGGCAAAGCAACAAGCTGGCTCAATACTATCGCCAGATCGAGCGTTCACTGTCGCGTGTAACCGACAAGCCGGCTGCACTGGCCCTGCTTGACCGCCTTGCCAGCAACGACAGCGGGCTGACCGAAGCCCGGCTGGCCCGGGCCGCTACGGCCAACGCCGCCGGCGAAGGTGAGCGCGCAGTCACCGAAGCCGAAGCCGCCGCTCGCCTCGACCCCAGCAACGAACTGACCGCCATTACGGCGGCCCGTTACGCGCAGGACGGTCCGGCCGGCGAAGCGCCGGGGCTGGCCATTCTCGAGTCCTTCCTCAAGCGCAAGCCCAAGGCCATCGAGGCCCGTTTCGCCTATGCCCGCTTGCTGGCCAGCGACGGCCGCAAGAGCGACGCCCGCGACCAGTTCGAACTGGCCCTGAAACAAGAGCCGGAAAGTCCGGCCATTCTGTTCTCGCTCGGCCAACTGGCCTATCAGACCGATCAGAAGCCCTTGGCTATTGACTACCTCGATCGCTATGTAGCCCTGCCTGCCAGCGTCCAGCGGGACAACAATCCGGCGTATCTGTTCCTCGGCCAGATCACCGAAGAACTCAAGCGTTATGACGACGCCATCGCCTATTACGGCGAGGTCGGTCCCGGCGAACAGTACCTCGACGCGCGCATCCGCCGCGCCATCGTGATGGGCAATGCCGGTCGGGTCGATGAAGGGCGCGAACTGAGCGCGACGACGAAGCCTTTGATCTGCTCGATGCAGCGGTGCGCGATCAGCCCGAAAATGGCGACCTGCTTTACGACCACGCCATGGCCGCCGAGCGCGTCGACAAATTCGAAGTTCTCGAAAAAAGCCTGCGCAAAGTCATCGAACTCAACCCCGACAGCGCCCATGCGTACAACGCGCTTGGCTACACGATGGCCGATCGCAATGTCCGCCTCGAGGAAGCCCGCAAACTGATCGAAAAAGCGCTGGCAATTTCACCCGACGATCCGCACATTCTCGACAGCATGGGCTGGGTTCTGTATCGACTCAAGGACCTGAAAGGCGCTGAGGAATACTTGCGCAAAGCCTACGACAAAGCACCTGAAGCCGAGGTTTCGGCGCATCTGGGCGAAGTGCTGCATGTCATGGGCCGCCAGGACGAGGCCCGTGCGCTGTGGTCCAAGGCGCAGGCCACCGACCCCGACAACAAGATCCTCAAATCCACCCTCGCCCGTCTGAACGTCAGTCTGTGAAGGCCCTGGTACGTGTGCCGGATGTCCCGGCAAGCTGGTCGCGTCGTCTCGCCTGCTCGACCCTGACCGTGTCACTGCTGACCCTGGCCGGCTGCGCGACGCCGCCGCCGGCCGACCTCGCGCCGACCGACCTGCAGAACTGGCAGGGCCGGTTTTCGGTGACCATGCTCGCCCCGCCGGGAGCGGCAGCCTCAGACGCGCAGGAAATCCGCGAAGAGCGCGCCCACGGCACCTTCAAGCTGACGCGAAGCCGTGACACAATCAAAATCGAGATTTTTTCACCGTTTGGCCAGACGCTGGCCAGCGCCCACAGCAGTGCTACCGGCGGCGCCGAATTGACCACCTCAGACGGGCGCCACTTCGTGGCTGCCGATCCAGATACACTAGTGGAGCAGGCGTTCGGCTGGCGCCTGCCGGTGAGCGCGCTGCCCCAATGGCTCGATGGCAGCAGCCTCGGACCAGGAACTGACTACACGACAGTCCAGGACTGGTCAGTCAAGGCAGATCAACGCTTTGACAACGGAGCCCCGCGGCGTCTCACGGCCAGATGGCCCGCCTCGCAACGCTATGGCGAGCGGCGTATCAACCTTTTTCTAGTCGTGGACCGTACGTCATGACCGTTCCTGCTGAACCTATTGCGCCGGTCGAGCTGCGTAACTGCATCTCACCGGCCAAACTCAATCTTTTCCTGCACGTGTTGGGCCAACGCGACGATGGCTATCACGAGCTGGAAACCGTCTTTGAGTTGATCGACCTGCACGACACTTTGCATTTTGGCATCCGCTCGGATGGCGCCATCATGCGACGCGGCGGCATTCACGGCCTTGCCCACGACAACGATCTGAGCGTACAGGCGGCCCGTTTGCTGGCCGCGGCCAGCGAAACCCGTCATGGCGTCGACATCCAAGTCGTCAAGGAAATCCCCATGGGCGGTGGTTTGGGCGGCGGCAGCTCGAATGCAGCCACCACTTTGCTGGCCCTGAATCGGCTGTGGGGCGTGAACTGGCCGGTTGCCAGGCTCGCCCGACTTGCGCTGCAACTGGGCGCCGATGTGCCGGTTTTCGTGCACGGAACCGCCGCATTGGCCGCTGGTGTGGGCGAAAAACTCACGCCGCTGGAGCTCCCGAAACAGCACTATGTGGTGGTCGCACCGCCGGTTACGGTACCCACCGCAGAAATATTTTCCGACCCCGAATTGACACGGGATTCGAAACCGCTCAAAATTCTGCCTCCCTCGCAGCACAAAGGCGGCGAACGGAAGGCAAGTGCAGCAGACAGCAATGTCGATGCGGATGGAGCAGATGGGGCGAAAGCGACAGACGCAACTGAAGCAACAACCCAGACATTGCAGGAAGCAGCACTGAAGGGCAAAGCTTCATCCAAGGCGGCAAGTTCGACAAGCAGTCGGCGCCCTGGCAAAGACGGTCCGCCTTCTGATGCTGATCCGATGACTGGCTTATCGGTTGCTGTGATGGAAGCGATTGGTCGCAATGATCTGGAGGCGGTAGCCTTCGCCCGGTACCCGGCTGTTGAACAGGCGCTTATCGGACTGAACAAAGCGGCCGCAGAGGTAAAGCCTGAACCGCCGGCCAAGGCAGTGAAAGGCAAGAAGGGCAGCAAAGGGAAAAAACCTGCAGCGGCACCTGGGCAGTCAACAGGCACCGATGAAGCCGGCGAGCAAGCGCTGGCCGATGCAGAGCAGGATAATCCTGATGCGGTGATTGAACCGCGTGGCGCGGACTGGATCCACGCCCGCATGAGCGGTTCAGGAGGTTGTGTGTTTCTGCCGGTATCCACCCGGACACGAGCAGAAGCCATAGCCGAGAAGGTCCGACAGATGGACATTGGCACGGTTTTCGTGGCCACGTCCCTCAAGACGCACCCGATGCGTTCATGGGCTTTTGGGCGGGGCTTGCCCAGAAGGTCGTCGTGATGACAGAATTCGGGCCGGGACGGCAACGTCCGGCCGAAGGCAGTACCGGTCAGCCAGGCTGACCGTCGTTTGAAAGGTCGGCCATGCCGACCCGCGTCAAGGGGCTGCATTGCGTAGCCCAGGCAGTACCGGATGGGGAGTGGCCAAGTTGGTTAAGGCACCGGATTTTGATTCCGGCATGCGCAGGTTCGAATCCTGCCTCCCCAGCCACCATCGCATTGCAGGGCCCGGCCTGCTGATGTTTTCCCCCGCTCTGGCGGTGTTGCTGTCTGGCACAGCCATCTCGCCCGGCAGCATTCTTGCCCAGCAGCCTCTTGCGTAGCTCGCCATGCACTCCAAATTTAATCGCAACGACGTTCTGACGGCCGAAGGGCCAGTCTTGTTCACCGGTAACGCGGTGCCCAATCTGGCCGCCGACATGGCCCGCCATCTGAACATCTCGCTCGGACGCGCCACCGTTGGCCGCTTCTCCGACGGCGAGGTGATGGTCGAGATTCTCGAAAACGTGCGCGGTCGCGACGTTTACATCCTGCAGTCCACCTGCGCCCCCACCAACGATCACCTGATGGAAGTGATGATCATGACCGACGCGCTCAAGCGTGCCTCGGCTGGTCGCATCACCGCCGCGCTGCCCTACTTCGGCTATGCGCGCCAGGATCGCCGGGTACGCTCGATGCGGGTTGCCATCAGTGCCAAGGTCGTGGCCAACATGTTGCAGATCGCCGGCGTTGACCGGGTCCTGACGATGGACTTGCACGCCGATCAGATTCAGGGCTTCTTTGATATTCCCGTCGACAACGTCTACGCCGCGCCGCTGCTGCTGGCCGACGTGCACAAGCAGCAACTGCAAGACCTGATCGTCGTGTCGCCCGATGTAGGCGGCGTGGTGCGGGCCCGTGCGCTGGCCAAACAGCTCGAGTGCGAGCTGGCCATCATCGACAAGCGTCGCCCCAAGGCCAATGTGGCCGAAGTCATGAACATCATCGGCGACGTTGACGGTCGCACCTGCGTCATCATGGATGACATGGTCGACACCGCCAACACGCTGTGCAAAGGTGCTGCCGCCCTCAAGGCTCACGGCGCCAAAAAAGTACTGGCCTACTGTACCCATCCGGTGTTGTCCGGTGGCGCAGTCGCCCGCGTGGCTGAGTCCACGCTCGACGAACTGATCGTCACCGATACCGTGCCCTTGCCGCGCGACGCCAAGAACTGCGACAAGATTCGCGTCCTCAGCGTCGGGCAATTGCTGGCCGAAACCATTTTGCGTATCAACCGTGCCGACTCCGTGTCGTCACTGTTTGTTGATTAAACGTTTTTCAATCCGCTGACCGTTGGTCGCGACTGTCAGCGAAACTTCTGGAGCAACACCATCATGAAAATAAGTGCTAACCCACGGCAATTGCAGGGATCGAGTGCGAGCCGCCGCCTGCGCCGTGCAGGCCGGGTACCCGGTATCGTTTATGGCGCCAGCCAGGAAGCAGTCGCCATCGAAGTTGATCACAACACCTTGTTTCACTCGCTGCGCGTTGAAGCGTTTCACTCGTCGGTTCTCGACGTAGACATCAACGGCAAGCCCGAGCAAGTCGTGCTGCGTGATGTGCAATGGCATCCGTACAAGCGCCAGGTTCTGCACGTCGACTTCCAGCGCATTCTCGCCAACGAGAAAATGACGCTGTCGATTCCGTTGCACTTCGACGGTCAGGACGAGTCCCCGGCGGTCAAACTGCACAATGCCATCGTCAACCACGTGCTGACCGAAGTTGAAGTGTCGTGCCTGCCGCGTGATCTGCCCGAGTACATCACCGTCGACATGTCCGAACTGGACGTCGATTCAGTGGTGCACATCAGCAACCTGAAAGTGCCTAACGGCGTCGAAATCGTCATCGTCGAAGATACCGATCCGGTTGTGGCCACCGTCACCGTCAAGTCGGCCAAGGACGAAGCTGCCGACGAAGCGGCCGATGCACCGCCCGCCGAAGCGCCGACCGCTGGCGACGAAGCCAAGCCCGAGGGCGACGACTGACAGGGTGCGTTCAACCCTGTTCGCAGCAACCCCCGCCCGCTCAGGCGGGGGTTTTTTTATTTGGCGCACCGCCACACCGCGCCACCAACATTTTTGAACTCCTATGGCAGCCATCAAACTGATCGTCGGCCTCGGCAATGTCGGCGCAGCCTATGAAGCCACTCGTCATAACGCCGGATTCTGGTTTGTCGACCAACTCGCCGACCGCTGCGGTGCCAGCCTCGTGCATGAGGGCCGCTTCAACGGCGCCATGGCCAAGGCCACCATTGGCGGCCGTCAGGTCTGGTTGCTCGAACCTGGCACGCTGATGAACAGGTCCGGGCAGGCGGTTGCCGGGCTGGCCAACTTCTACAAGATCGGCCTCGACGAAATTCTCGTTGCACACGACGAACTGGACATGATGCCCGGTCAGGCCCGGCTCAAACAAGGCGGTGGCGTGGCCGGGCACAACGGCCTGAAGGACATTCGCCAGCGCTGCGGCGGCGACGGCTTCTGGCGTCTGCGTATCGGCATCGGCCATCCGCGCGAGCTGAACATGCGCCAGCCGGTGGCCGACTTCGTGCTGCGTCCGCCCGATGAACAACACACCCGCGATATCGAACACGCCATCTGCGCAGCGCTGCCGCTGATCGAACTGATGGTCAATGACGACATGCGCGAGGCCATGCAGCAACTGCACCGGCTGGTTGGCAAGCCCCCGGCCGGCAAGCCGGGGCAGGAAGGCGGCCCGCAGCCCTGAGCGCTGCCGGCACCGGGTTGATGCATGTTGGCCGCCCGCAACGGGCCGCGGCGTTTTCCACCGCCCGGTCGCCGCGCAACGACCTTTCACGCTTGAATGACAGACCTGCGACCCCGGCCCTTGTTATCCTCAAACGATTACTCAAACGGTGAATGTGACTATGCAGGCAATGATCCTGGCCGGGGGCTTTGGCACCCGCATCAGCGAAGAAAGTTCCGTCCGGCCCAAGCCGATGGTTGAAATCGGTGGCCGCCCCGTGCTCTGGCACATCATGAAAACCTATTCGGCGCACGGCATCAACGACTTCGTGATCTGCTGTGGTTACAAGGGCCACATGATCAAGGAGTACTTTGCCAGTTACGCGCTGGGCATGTCCGACGTGACGGTCGATCTGCGCAACAACTCGGTCAAGATGCACCAGACCGAAGCCGAGCCCTGGACCATCACCCTGGTGGAAACCGGTCTGAACACGATGACGGGCGGGCGCATGAAGCGCGCGGCACGCTATCTGAACCCGGACGAGCCGTTTTGCTGCACCTACGGCGACGGCGTGACCGATGCTGACATCAGTGCCGCCATCGAGATGCACAAGCGCGAGGGACGTCTCTCAACGGTCACCGCGGTGCAGCCGCCGGGCCGCTTCGGCGCCTTTACCTTGCCGGCCGACCAGACGCTGGTGCCCAGCTTCAAGGAAAAGCCCAAGGGCGACGGTGCCTGGGTCAACGGTGGTTATTTCGTGCTCGACCCCAAGGTCATCGACTACATCGACGGCGACGCCACCATCTGGGAGCGTGAGCCGATGGAGCGACTGGCCACCGAAGGGCAGATGACCGCCTACCGCCACTCCGGCTTCTGGCAGCCGATGGACACCTTGCGCGACAAGCAGGTGCTCGAAGAGATGTGGGCCGAAGGCAAAGCGCCCTGGAAGATCTGGTAAACACAGACAGCATTGCCACCAAGAAAAAGCCCGCTTGCGCGGGCTTTTTCTTTGCGCGCGGGCAGGTGGCTACCCTGCCCCGATCTCAGC
>CAXBNM010000209.1:0-8338 GCA_963976885.1 uncultured Burkholderiaceae bacterium | reverse complement strand
GAGGAAAACTACCGTTGCCCCTGGTTGGTCGTCATGACCGACAAACAAGATGATTCTTTGCGAATCGGGTGCGGTGTTTATGACTGGCGTTTCCGCGCAACCGATAACAGGGTTCGGGCGCTGACCATCACAATAGACATGATGGAGACGGCTCCCGCCACATCGACAACCGACGTCATGACATGGGTGTCCGGTCTGCCGTATCCGTGGTGTGAGTTATCCGCCGCTGCCGACAAGGCGCCAGACGTTGCTGCTGTGCGGCGCGTTCTGGGGCATTTGCAAGGCATGGATTGATCCGTTCAGCGGCGGTCCATCTCTCGCCGGTTGTGATCCCATGGGGTCTGTGTACCTTCCACCGCCCAGACTGCTGCCGCAGCGCGCATTTCAATAAAAATCGCTGTCAGGCATGTAAGCAGCCAGACCCCGGCACTCACATCAGGTGCGCCAAAGCTGACGCCACCAGGGCCAGCTTACGGCCAGCATCAGCAGTCCGCCCAAGCTGAGAGTTACCGCGGTGGCGGGCGCGCCGAATTGTTCGGCCAGCGCGCCGAGCATCAGAAAGCCCAGTGGCCCGGTGCCAATGCACATGGTCATCAGCCCCATCGCCTGGCTGCGCAGACCGGGCGGAGCCAATACCAGCATCAAGGTGGCCTGCATGATTGCAAAGCCGGCTTGCCCGGCGCCCGAGAAAAACAGGGCCATGCCGGCCAGCGCCGGATGCGGCGCGAGTGCGAACGGTGTCAGCATCAGCAAAAACAAGGCCAGACCCAGCACATAGGTGCGACCGTAGCGGCCCGGCGCCGACAGACGGGCGACGATCAGCGCACTGATCAACGCGCCCAGGCCATCGCTGCTGGCCAGCAAGCCGATCATGCCGGGCCCCAGGCCAAGCTGATCCTTGCCGATGACCGGCACCATGCTCAGCACCGGCCAGCCGAACAGATTGAACAACACGGTAATCCAAAGCGCACCGGTCATGCGCGGATCACGGCGCAAGACGGCAAAGCCGGCCGCCATGCTGGCCAGAAAAGAGGTGCTGTCGGTGCGGCGATTGCCGTCGCGCTGGCGCACTGCCAGCACCGCGATCAGCGCTGAGGCATACAGCACGGTGCTCATCGCAAAAATGCCGGCAATGCCAATGCTGGCGAGCAGAAAACCACCCATGCCCGGTCCGGCCAGCCGGGTGGCGGTGCTGGTGCCCACTTCCAGCGACATCGCCCGACCCATGAGTACCGGCCCGACAATGTCGCCCACCATCGAGCGGCGCACCGGGTTGTCGCTGGCCCAGGCGGTGCCGTTGATGAAGCTGGCCACCGCCAGATGCCAGACTTCGAGATGGCCCGCGTAACTGATGACGGTAAGAATCAGCGAGGTCAGCAGCGAGCCGGATACGACCAACAGCAGGGCCTGATGACGCACGATACGCTCGGCCAGCGTGCCCAGCGCGGCGCCGAACAGTGCCATCGGCAGCAGGCGCAACATGGTCATCATTGCAACCGTGAAGGCCGAGCCGGTCGCCTGATAGGTGAAGACCCCAAAGACGAGAATCTCGAGCCAGCGAATCAGAAACGACGCCAGCCCCACCCACCACAAGCAGAGAAAATCCCGGTCACGGAACAGACCGGTTGGCTTGTTCGGGGGCGGGTTGAAGCGAGACGGTTGGGCGGGCGGGCGCATCAGCCTGCCGTGCGTTGCTGCGCCGCCGGTTTGCGGGTGGGCAGAAACCACAGCGCAATGAATGAACTCATGCCCAGCCCGGCCGACAGCCACAGCGCGCCGGCCCCCCAGTGCGCGAGTGCCAGGCCGAAGGCGAACGGCGCCAGCGCCTGGGCAATGCGCGCCGGCATCGTCAGCCAGCCCTGGCGGGCGCCATAGCCGTTGGCACCGAACAGAATCAGCGGCAAGGTGCCCTTGGCAATGGTCAGAATGCCGTTGCCAGCGCCATGGATGATCGCAAAGCCGGCGGCCACGGGCGCGCCCAGCGTTGCCAGTCCGATGGCGCCGATCGGATGGCAGATTGCCGCCAGCCGCGCCGACAACAACGGGTGAACCCGTCGCAATACACTGGCCTCGAACAAGCGGGCAGCGACCTGGGCCGGCCCGATGAGAGCGCCGATGCCGACCGCGGCTGCGGCGCTGGCACCACCGGCTTGCAGCAGCAAGGGCAAATGCGCCGCCATGGCGGTACTGATGAACCAGGTGATCGCGAAGACGTAGGCAAGAATGGCTGTTGTCAGCCCGGGCCGGGTGACCGGCTCGATGGGGGGCGCTGGCGTTGCGGCGGGAGCGGTGCTGGCCGCACCCGGCGCCGCTGGCGCGGCAATTCGCGGAATCGAAAAATTGAGCGGTAAGCCGATCAGCAGGTGCATCGCGGCCCAACTGAAGCAGGCGCCGCGCCACCCCAGATGCGCCTCGAGCAGGCTCGACAATGGCCAGCCGACGGTGCTGGCAAAGCCGGCAATCAGCGTGATGCCGGTGATCGGGTTGCGCGAGGCGGCACCCAGCAATCGCACAATGGTGGAAAACGCAGCCTCATACAGGCCTGCGCCCATCGCCAGCCCAAGCACCAGCCAGGCCAGAAACAGGGTCGTGGTATCCCAGGCCAGCCCGAGTGCGGTCAGTCCGGCGGCAAACATGATGCTGGTGCCCATCAGCACCGGCCGGCCGCCGTAGCGATCGATCATCTTGCCCGACCAGGGGCCGACAAACGCAGACAAACCGATCGAACAGGAGAAAGCGGCGAACACCGTGGGCGTGGACACGCCGATATCGCGCGCCATCGGCACCGCGAGCATGGCCGGCAGGTAGTACGAGGATGCCCAGGCCAGCGTTTGCGACAGGCCGAGCGTGACGACGGGGCGGGTACTGGCGGGCCATGTTGCCATCAGGGCCGGCCTTCCGATCGAGTCTCGTCGCAAGGATACGAGCAGGCATTCGCTGTTGCGCAGACATGCCTGGGATCGGGCTGACGATAAGGCGGATCGATACTCATGCTGGGTCGGTGGCCAACGGGCTGCGCAACACTAGCACGGAGTTTTGGCGGCGCGTTCCGGGCTTGATGACCCCTCGCTTGTGGCGGCGGTTGCCGGCACCGCCGGCCTGAGCGGCACGGCGGGCGAGGCGGTTGCTTGCCGCCGGACGGCAAGGCGATACTTAGAACGTGTCGGGCACGATCATGCTGGCCGGCACCGGGTGGCGGGTGTAGTTCGGGCTGCGCTGACGGGGCGGCAGTACGACCTTGGGTTTTTCGACTTCGTGATAGTCAAACTGTTGCAGCAGATGATTGATGCAGTTCAGGCGAGCGCGCTTCTTGTTGACCGCCCGCACCACCCACCACGGTGCCTCTTCGATGTGCGTGCGTTGCAGCATCACTTCCTTGGCGCGGGTGTATTCCTCCCAGCGCCGGCGTGATTCAAGATCCATCGGGCTCAGTTTCCATTGCTTGAGCGGATCGTGAATGCGGCCCAGAAAGCGCACATGCTGCTCTTCATCGGTAATCGAGAACCAGTACTTGAACAGGCGAATGCCTGAGCGCACCAGCATGCGTTCGAATTCGGGCACCGAGCGGAAGAACTCTTCAACCTCTTCTTCGGTGCAAAAACCCATCACCCGCTCGACGCCGGCGCGGTTGTACCAGCTGCGGTCGAACAGCACGATCTCACCGCCGGCCGGCAGGTGCGGCACATAACGCTGAAAGTACCACTGGGTTTTCTCGCGGTCGTTGGGGGCCGGCAAGGCGACCACGCGGCATACGCGCGGGTTCAGTCGCTGCGTGATGCGCTTGATGGCGCCACCCTTGCCGGCCGCATCGCGGCCTTCAAAGATGATCACCACCTTTTGCTTGGTCGCAGCGACCCAATCTTGCAGCTTGACCAGTTCGCGTTGCAGTCTGAACAGCTGGTTGAAGTACTCGCGCCGGGCCAGCCGGTCGGCCTCAAACGCAGCCGGGTCGGCAGCGGCGTCGCGGGGTACCCAGTCTTCAACCTCAAGTTCGAACTCTTCGTCGAAACCATCAAGCAAATCAGTGCGAATGCGCTCCGCCCATTCGTCTTCGGGGTTTTTCATCGTGATCTCCGGTGTGGCCACGGCGAATCGACCGGACGGAAAGTGTCGGCGATTGCGCCCGCGGCCAAGCCGCAGGCAGACCCTGCGGCTGAATATGTCGCCAGGGTATGGTCGGTTTCCATTGTGACGGAACTGTGACGGACTTGCCAGTGCCGGCCAGCGCCGGCGCGCGTTTGCTCAGAAACGCAGCCCTGCCTTCACACCGTAACTGGTGACATCGCCCGTCCGGTCGGCTTCAAACGCAAGATTGAAGCCCAGATTCACGTTCAGGCCGACGAAGGTGCGGGTCTGATACAGGCGCAGCCCGCTCAGTCCGGTGGCGGCGTCGGGGGTGCTGTTGACCTGCACCCGGCCGATGCCGGCGTACGGGGTCAGCATCAGCAAGCCCTTGGAGATCGACACATCGATCGAGCGGGTATCGAAGTCAAGCTGATCGATGCCCGTCACTTTTGTGAAGGCGCCGCGCAGTGCAATGGCCGGCATGACGATGTCGCCCGGCACCAGCGCCCAGCGCACCTCACCGCCAAGCACCCGGATATCGGTCGATTCGGACTGGGCCAGCATGCCGCCTACGCTGAACCCGAAGGGCAGGCCTTTGTTGGCGCGCAGCGAGGGCATCGCGAAGGTGCCGGAAATATCGGCGCCACCGGCTGCCGCGCCAAGGGCTTCGGAATGCTCGAGCCGCGTGGCCGTCACGGCAACACCCAGATCGAAGCCGAGCGGACCTGTGGTCTCGGCCGGGACCAGACCTTTATAGGAGAGTGCCGAACCCAGGTCGGATGAAATCTGCTGAAACTGAGTCTGCGAGATCTGATCGAAGGTGTTCAGATCTGCTGCCAGCGCAGGAGTGCTGCCCAAACCAAGGGCGAGTGCTGCAGCCGCAACATGGCGGCCGCGCAGTCGACGTCCGGCGTCTGGCTTGGTAACGGTGAAGCAAGAGGGGCGGGCACAGGACATGGAGATTCTCCGGACAAGAGGGCAGGCGCTGGCCGGGGGGCGCGCACCCGCAGGGGCAGCATGGCACGTCATCATGCCGCAGCTGCCTGTAACAGTCTGCGCGATTGCGTCGCGGTTTCGTCGAGTTGTTGCAGTCCGCGGCACCGACCGGTGCCGCGGTGCGCTTACTTGCTGCGCGGTTTGCTCTTGGGCTTGGCCTTGTCGGCTGCGCCGCGTGGCTTGTCTTTGCCCGGTTTGCCTTTTTTCGGGCCGCCCGCTTTGGGAGGCTTGCGCTCTTTGGTGGGCGCGGCATTGATACGGGTAATGTTCAGGCGTTGACCGCAAACCCAGGCTTTCTTGAGTTCGAAGAACACGCTGTCGGGCATGCCGATGGGCAGATCGACAAAGCTGTGATCGCCTTGCAGGTCGATGCGTCCGATGTACTGGGCGTCGAGCCCGGCCTCGTTGGCAATGGCGCCGACAATATTGCCCGGCTTGGCCCCATGGTCGAGACCGACATCAACCCGGAAGCGCTCACTGTTGACGGCCGGGGCGCTTGGCCGACGCTCGCTGCGTTCGCCGCGCTCAGGACGTTCACCACGCTCGGGCCGTTCGCCACGCTCGGGGCGGCTGCCGCGTTCCGGCCGATCGCCGTCAAAGCCAGCTTCACCGCGCGCGCCGCGAGTCGGTCGCGTGCGCGAATCGTCGTGGCGCGGGGCATCGTGCTCGGGTTTGAGCAGCAGAGACCGATCGCCGATCAGTTGCTTGGCCAGTGCGGCGGCAATTTCCAGCGGCGGGATGTTGTGCTCTTGCTGGTATTGCTCGACCAGGTTCTGCATGAACTGCAGTTCGCCGGCGGCCAGCGTGTCGGTAATGCCTTGCTTGAAATTCGAGATCCGTTTGTTGTTGACCATTTCGGTGCTGGGCAAGGTCAACGGTTCGATTTTCTGGCGGGTGGCACGTTCGATGGCACCGAGCATCCGGCGCTCCCGTGGCGACACGAACAAAATGGCATCGCCCGTCCGGCCGGCCCGGCCGGTGCGGCCGATTCGGTGAATATAGGCTTCGGTATCGTAGGGAATGTCGTAGTTCACGACGTGGCTGACCCGCTCGACATCAAGTCCGCGGGCGGCCACATCGGTCGCCACCAGAATATCGAGCGCACCCCGCTTGAGGCGCTCGACCATCTGTTCGCGCTGCTTTTGCGGCATGTCGCCGTTGAGCGCGGCCGCGGCATAGCCACGAGCCTCGAGCCGCTCGGCCAGTTCGGTTGTTGCGATGCGGGTGCGCACGAAAATCAGCATCCCGTCGAAGTCTTCGACCTCAAGGATGCGAGTCAGTGCGTCGAGTTTGTGCAAACCGCTGACCAGCCAGTAACGCTGCGTGATGGTCTCGGCGGTAGCGGTCTTGCTTTCGATGGTGACCACTTGCGGATTGCGCAAATGGCGCCGGGCAATACGCTCGACCTCGCGCGGCATGGTGGCCGAGAACAAAGCCATCTGGCGTTCGACGGGCAGCTGCTCGAGAATCCATTCGACATCGTCGATGAAGCCCATGCGCAGCATTTCGTCGGCTTCGTCGAGAACAAGCGCTTTCAGCCCGTCCAGACGCAAGGTGCCTTTGCGCATATGGTCCATGATCCGGCCCGGCGTACCGACCACGACATGAACGCCGCGGTTGAGCTGGCGGATCTGGCCGCTGTAGTCCTGGCCGCCGTACACCGGCAACACATGAAAGCCTTCCATTTTGGCGGCGTAGCGCTGAAAGGCTTCGGCCACCTGAATCGTCAGCTCACGCGTTGGCGTGAGCACCATCAGCTGCACATGGGCTTTTTTCAGATCCAGCCGGGCGAGCAAGGGCACGGCGAAAGCGGCCGTCTTGCCGGTACCTGTCGGCGCATTGCCGAGCATGTCCTGGCCTTCGAGCAGCAGGGGAATCGTGCGGGCCTGGATGGGAGAGGGGGTTTCGTAACCTACCGCTTCAAGAGCCTTCAGAATCGAGGCGGGCAGGTTCAGGTCGCGAAAACTCGCAACCTCGGGGAGTTGTTTGGGCATCAAAATTTCCTGGTAAGGCCGAAGTCTACGGGAAACCATCGGTTTGCAGTAAGTTGAACTGCCCACCGGACGACATTTCATGCTAGAGATGCGATATTTGAGAGATCAGCGATGAGTGAGCCGGTCATGTCTCCAATACTTACTGCTCCGTCAATGCAAGCGCTTTCACCGGGGCGGCTGGCGCGCATGGCCCATGCTGGCGACCAGGTGCGGGCGGCGGCCCAGGCGCTGAGCCGTGGCGGCCTGAATGTCGTCGGCGAGTGTTTGCGCGGCCAGGGCACATTTTACGAAATGGAGCACTATCCGGGCGGCGACGTCTACGACAGCCAGACCGGGGCGCAGTATTACTACCACCACCATCGTGAAATGGCTGAGCACGGCCATTTTCATCTTTTTGTCCGGCCACCGCTGGCAACGGCCGGCGCCGAACCGCGCTTTGATGTCGATAGCCCGCCAACCCACCTGATTGCAATATCCATGGACGATTACGGGGCGCCGCTCGGGCTGTTTGCCACCAATCGATGGGTAACCGACGAGAAATTGCTGCCGGCCACCGAATTGCCGGCCCTGATCGACCGGTTTTCGGTGGAACACGCCAACCCGAACTGGGCGGTCAATCGCTGGTTGACCGGCATGCTGGCCTTGTTCCAGCCCCAGGTGCTGGCTCTGCTTGCGCATCGTGATCAGGTGCTGGCCGAACAGGCGGCAGGTCGGACGGCTGCCGAGGTACAGGAAGATCGTCATATCGAGGTGACCGGCGAGATGCCGATTGATGTCGATGCGCAAATCGAGACCATCGAGACTTTGTTGCAAGCCTCTGCGGAGCGTTAAGCGACCTGTAAGGGTCGCGGTGATGGCCGGACTAGTGGGTATTACCCGCGCGTTCGCACCACCCAATGCCAGCGCGCGATTCTTGGGCTTTGCCTGTTTGGCAAGCTTGTTCTGACCTGTTCGTAAGCGAACCGTTTGCCGTGTCGCCTCTGGCCGGACGGGTCAACCCGCAGGAGAGTGCGATGAAGTCCCGCCGTGTCGTAAAAGTGTCTGCTCCGATGGCTTTGGCAATTGCCACCGCGTTCGGTGGTGGCTTGGCCGCAGTTGCCGTTTCGTCGGTAGCGGCGCAGCCCGAAGCACCGGCCGCGGTGCTGAAACTGGCTGCAACCTGTCAAGCCAGTGCCGTGAAGAATCCGTGTGCTGCCAAGAACCCGTGCGCTGCGAAGAACCCGTGTGCAGCCAAGAACCCCTGCGCTGCGAAGAACCCCTGTGCAGCCAAGAACCCCTGTGCA
>CAXBNM010000208.1:0-8382 GCA_963976885.1 uncultured Burkholderiaceae bacterium | reverse complement strand
TCGATTGCGATGCTTCGCCATGCTCATCAAGAGTTGTGTACATCACCGCACAGCCGCGACCACTGAGTTGGAAATACTCCGACAGCCCCAGGCTCTCGGTAATGGTTTCGATGCCTGCACGCAGCCGTTCGCCGGCTCGATGCAGATGCTCGACCACGGGCTCTCGCTGGTAGATTTTCATCACTTCGATTGCGGCGCCCAGGCTCGGGCTTTCCGCACCGTGAGTGGTCGAGAGCAGCAGTACACGTTGGGCATCGGTGTGGTGTAAGCCGCCCAGGCGCATCAGGTCACGTTTGCCTGCCAGTGCGGATATCGCGAAACCATTGCCCATGGCCTTGCCAAAACAGGATAGATCCGGCGTGACGCCATACAGGTGTTGCGCGCCATGTTTATGCCATCTGAACCCGGTGATGGTTTCATCGAGCAGAAATACGGCTCCATACCGATTGCACAAAGCCTGAACCTGCTGCAAGTAGCCCGGTTCGGGCTCGATGGCACGCGCAGGCTCCATGGCCACGCATGCAATCTGACCGGGATACTCATCAAAGAGCTTCTGCAGCGATTCGATATCGTTGTAATCAAATTGCAGGCTCAGGGATTTATGGGCTTGAGGAATGCCTGCGTTGATGGCGGTGCGGCCAATGAACCAGTCGTCATAGGAAAAGAAGGGGCTTGCGCTGCACATCGCAATGTAATCCCGGCCCGTGTAAGCTCTTGCCAGCTTGACCGCAGCGGTCATCACCGTTGAGCCGTCCTTTGTAAACTTGACCATCTCGGCGCTTGGTACCATGTCAAGAAACTGCTCGGCGCAGGCAACTTCAAGAGCGGCGGGTCTATTGAAATTGTTGCCAAGCTTCATCTGTTGCCAGGCGGCCTCAACGACAGAGGGATAGGCATGCCCGAGCGTGACGGCGCGCATGCCCATTGCGTATTCAATGTACTCATTGCCTGCCAGGTCCCAGACATGACAGCCGTCACCCCGGACAATGAAAGCCGGTGCATCTTCGGGGAATTGATCGTCGCCTTTCGCGGCGGTGTGACACCCACCCGGAATCAGTTGGTGGGCTCTGGCCTGTAATTGGGCGATCTCCTGAGGGGACGCTTTACGGATGGGATTGGTCACTGATAAACCCTATTGAATGGCGGCATTTGCGAAAATTCTGCTGACGACAGAAAGTTCTGTCCTTGAATCTTATTGTGACACCAGACGAGCGTCATGTTGCTTTTCACAAGCTGGCTGTAGCATGCGTCAGACGCGACGTCTCGTAAGCGTTTTATCATCGACGCCGGACTTTTCCAGGGCCCCCACCCGGGGCAGTCTGATCTGTTCAGGCGGAGCAGTCAGCGTTTTCAGTTCCCTCGAATGTGGAGAACCCCATGCACACTCAGAAAATTCTTATCCTTCATCCCGGCGCCATGGGGTCGGCCGTGGCCTCCCGCTTGCGGGACAACGGTCACGATATCTACTGGCTGCCGGCCGGACGTAGTCGAGACACGCAGGAGCGGGCCCGTCAGGCAGGTCTGCAGGCATTTGAATCACTGACCGAGGGCGTTGCCCAATGTGCTGTCGTCGTGTCGATCTGTCCGCCCCATGCCGCGCTGTCATTGGCCGCAGAGGTTGCCCAGCAAGGTTTCACCGGGCATTACATCGACGCCAATGCGGTAGCGCCCCAGACGTCGGCCCAGGTGGCCGAGATAGTGAGTGCTGCCGGCGCCAGCTATACCGACGGCGGCATCATCGGGCCGCCACCAGCAGACAGTCGCAAGGCACGCCTGTATTTGTCCGGGCCTGAGGCGGCGAAGCTGGCTCCGCTGTTTGATACGCCGGCGCTGACCGCAATTGCGCTCGACGGCGGCGAATATTCAGCGTCGGCTCTCAAGATGTGTTTTGCGGGCTGGAACAAGGCACGCACGGCCTTGCTGCTCAACCTGCGTGCGCTGGCTGCCGAACACGAAGTTGATGATGCCTTGCTTGCGGAATGGGCCCAGATGGATCCGGCCGTGGTCCGTCTGTTTGATTCCGGGTCTGTCAACAGCAATGCCCTCAAGGCCTGGCGCTGGAGCGCCGAGATGACCGAGATCGCCACCACGTTTGAAGCCGCCGGATTGCCGGGTGATTTTCATCACGGCGCGGCGGAGGTTTTTCAACGGCTTGAGGCTTTCAAGGATGAAAAGCAGGCGCCGGCGTTGGCGGCACTGACCGACTCGTTGCGGCGCGGCAAGTAAGACTTGATCAGTGGGGTTCCCGATGATGCGCGCCAGTGGTCACGTTCAACGCAACGCCCACCGAACGCATCGGGACCACAGTCTTGTCAGCATCAGTTCGATCCTGTTCCGGCGTCGCGCAGGTTCAGTGTACGCGTCGCGCAGCGTCATCTGATTACGCAAGGGCAGACCGGCCCGGTAGCGAGCTGCATTCTCCTTGATCGCTTGCATTGCGCGCCAATCGCGATCCGGTAACGGGGGCGATGTATGCGGGGTCAGCAGCAGGTTTCGGCAGCGCCACATCGGACTGAAAACGCTCAGGGGTTCGGCGTCGAAAACATCGAGTGCTGCGCCGGCCAGTCGACCCTCGCCAAGCGCTGCGCGCAGAGCACTTGCGTCGAGCAGGCCGGCGCGTGCCACATTGACGATGAAACTATCAGGCTGCATGGCGTCAATAACGGTTTGATCAACCAGTCGATGGCTGCTGTCATTGAGCGAAGCGCACAGTAGCAGGAAGTCGACACTGCCAACGAGCGCCTTCAGTTTGTCGCCGGCATCGCTCGCATACATTGTCGGTATGCCGGACACCGGCTCGGCGACGCGGCGTCGATAGCCGACGATGTTCATGCCATGAGCGGCGCAAAGCTTTGCCAGTGCCTGCGCCGTATGACCGGCGCCGACGATAAGCACGGTTTTGCCATGCAAGGCCTGCATTTGCCCGCGCCGGGCAATACCCCAGCAACGCCAACGCTGTGCGAGCCAGAAGCGATACTGCTGACCGGTCAGCGCCAGCATGAAGAACAAGGCATGTTCGGCGATCGCGGAGGCAGATCTTCCCGCCGCCGTGGTGATCGTGCGGGAGGCGTCGAACAACTCGGCCGGTGCAAATTGATCTATACCGGCATGATTGCAATGAATCCATCGCAGCGATTTGCTGTTCAACACCGCAGGACTTGCGTCGCGACTCAGGATTGCCACATCGGCCCTGTGCAGCAGGGCGCGCATTGCCTGTTCGTCCTTCTCGTCGGCGTAAACCAGTACGCTATCTGGAAAAGCCTTTGCAAGGAAGTCGCCGAAGCGTTGCTGGTATTGCATTGGCAATGCAACGACATGGATGGCGCGCTCACTCACGGATAGTGCCGGGCCATGATTCATGTCGGTTGGGCGGCAGCTTCCTGGAGGTGTTTGCGAACTGCCTGGTCGATTTTTTTGACAGTTGCAGTCAGTGCATCTGCTTGAATCGAGATGCCGCGAAAACGGGTGCCAGGCAGCATCGACAGGCGCGCGGCAAGATTTTTCTGGAGTTCAAAGCAAACCCATTCAAGCTGCTTCGCACGGCTGACCGCTGGCAACGCGAAGCGTTCCGAGAAGGTATTGAGGTTGTTGCCCAACGAGACGTGATAGTGACCTAGGTCCGGTCCAAAGCAATCGAATTTCAGAATCTCGTATTCATCAATGTATATTGAAATGGCTGGGCCCTGGCCTCGCGCAAGATCCTTGGTATAGACATCGACCTCGATTCTGGGTTGAATCATGAATGTTTCAATATTCTTTCTGACTGAATTTGCACGTTTCTTGCGTTCCCGTTTGCGAACAATGCTCCATGTCAGGGCAGACGGTGCCCGGTCGAATAGATGTCTGAGCAGGGATTTCATGAGTGCAATTCGTCTTCATTGAGGAACCAGTAGTATGTCTGATGTATCTGCGTTTGATTCAAATACGTGCGGCATGTCGCGTCGCATTGCCGGGAGTGCTATCGAGGGCACCAGACTCACCTCGCTTGAGTCTCATGCCGATGCCCGTGGAAGCTTCACCGAAGTTTTTCAGGCGCAATGGGCAACCTGCATCGATCCGCTGCAATGGAGCGTTGTTCAGTCTGAGTTCAATGTTTTTCGGGGCATGCACCTGCATCTTCGGCATGATGAGTATTTCTGCCTTTTAAGCGGTGAGTGTCTGGTTGGCCTTCTCGACTGCCGCAGTGCCGACGAAAACAAGCGGCCCTGGGCGCTGTACGAGTTGCATGGCAGCTCGCCCGCGGCGCTGACCTTTCCACGCGGCGTTCTGCATGGTTGGTACTTCAAGAGCCGTGCCACCCATCTGCAAGCTGTCTCTGAGTCATACGCCGATTATGCGGCGGATGACAACATCGGCGTACGCTGGGACGATCCGGATATTCCGATATCGTGGCCGATGACCGAAGTCCTGTTATCAAACGCAGCGCAGGGCTTTTCCAGTCTCAAGGGGGTCCTCGACGCCATTCACCCGCCGGACAGGGTATCGTCACTCTAGTGCGCGCCGCTCGGCAGGATCAAAGCGTTTTCACCAGAGTGTTTTCATCATTTGGCGCGCAGGCGGCCGTTCAGATATCTTATCCATTCAGACACTGAACGTCCTCGCACCAGCAATGGGGCCTGGTGAACAAGCGCTGCGAAATGCGTGGCTCTGAAGATTTCCGTCTGCAACGCCTGCTCGTGTAAAGCCTTGATGGCTTGTGCATCGGTAATGCGGTCAACCCAGAAGTCGAGTTCGCGGCCACGCTCAGCAGAGGACATGCCGGGATGATCACCACGCTTGAAATATAAAAGGGTCGCGTCAGCGCTCGAAAAAGCCCGGCACCACGGCTGCTCCAGAAACTGTTCCCACATGTATTGGTCGGTTGCAATGCCGGCCGGGGTCGTCCGCCAGCCCGCAGGCAATTGGCGATACGCTGCAAGCGAATGCGAAACTGCCGAGAGTTGAATGGCTGCAGGGTTGAGCGTAGGAGGGATTGGCCGGCCAGGTGTTGTTGCCGTATCGTCGAGCGCACCAAAAAAGGATCGGCGAACGAAAGCTGCATTGTTGTCGCGCTCGATGGCGAGCGCCAGCGTGTAGACCAGGTTGTATTGGCGGCAGAGGTCGGCATGGGTACGGACATGATGCGGTAAGAGAAGATCCCGGTCGCATGCGTAACAGACCGTCTGTCCCCGGGCCTGCTGCAAAGCCTCGTGCCGATACAACTCGCCGCGGCGGGCATGCTTGGGGTGATCGAAGAATCGAACCCGTTGGTCTTGTGCCGCGATGGTGGTGATCAGGGCTCGCGCCGTATCATCGACGCCGTCACCGATGATGAACAGTTCAAGATCTTGAACACTCTGCCTCTGAATGGCGCTTATCGAATGCCGCAGCACTGGCGCCCGATCGCCGGTGGTTGGCAGGATGACGGTGGCGGTGAGCGAGGATGAAGTCATTGGCACGAGTCCGGAGAAGCGTTGGGGGCGTTCGGCGCAAGCCGGGCGCTGATCTGGGCAAGTCGTGCAACGGTTTCAAACCCGTCGGCCAGACTGCTCGGCGGTGGATTGCCGCCGAGCAGATAGCTGCAGAATGCCTGGAGTTCGATTTTCAGGGCAGGGGTGGTGTCGACGGTCAGGCGTTCACTCTCGCTGTCTGAGATTGCGCAGGCATCGTCCCCGCGGGTGATGGTGAGAAAGTCATCATCGTCCGAACGCCACACCGCAACCCCTGTGGAGCCATGCAGTCTTATTTCGCGCCGTTTGTCGGCATAACGGTTGGACAGTTCAATCCAGTGAAAGGGCTTGTCGCCGAGTAACACCAGGGCGCCACGAATTTTCTGGCCATGCCATTCGGCCTGGGCAGCCCGGAGGGGCGGTATATGGCCGAGTATTGCTTTGGATATGGTCAGGTCATGAACGCCGAGATTCCACAATGAATCGATGTCGCGGCGCGGGCTGGTCCAGCCCGTACGAACACTGCGCAAGCCGAGTATCTCGCCCAGGCAGCCATTGCCGGCCAGGCCCGCCAGCGCCCGAACAGCGGGATGGTATTGCCAGACATGCATCATGAAGGCTTGTTCATGCGCTAGCGGCTTCAACAGCGCCAGCTTGTCGACAGAGGTGGCCAGCGGCTTTTCAATGAACACCGGCTTGCGGGTAGGCAGAATATCAGTCAACAGGTCGGCGGTCAGGCTCGCCGGGCTTGCCAGAACGATCCCGTCGATTTGATCGAGCAGGCCGGGTATGCTCAGCATATCTGCTGTCTGATGGGTATGCGCCACACCGGAGAGCCCTGCGCGCTCGAGCGCAGCCGGATCGGGGTCGATGACGTGCAGGTTGACGCCAAGGTCGCGCAGGTCGTATAAAATGCGTTGCCCCCAGATGCCAGCGCCAAGCAGGGCAATAGTGAGGTCTTTGTTGCCGCTCTTCAAGATGGCAGCTCTCCAGAGATGGCGCCTGTACAGGGGCCGTAGGGGACATTGCTTCTGGCCACCAAGACCATCAAAACCGCGCACAGTATCGCATAAACACGTTTCGCCAACCGGCGTCATACTTGGAACAGGAAATGAGCCTGAGTTGGGGAAACGCTGATTCGCCGCGGCGCAATGCGGCTTTTCTGATGAGCGCCAGCGTTCTCGGGATGGTCTGCTCGGCAATCAATACCATTCTGCTGACTCGTTTCCTTGGCCCTGATGGCTACGGCGCGCTGAGCTTTGCCGTCAGCATTGTCGGACTGTTCAGCCCGCTGACCTTGCTGGCTTTTGACGCGATCATCGCGCGCTACCTGTTAAGCAAGCCGGAAACCGGCACCGTCATCGGCACGGCGGTTGTGGTTCGCAGTGTTCTGGCCGTGGTGGTGGTGGCATTGCTGTTTTTGCTGACGCCGGCGGTCGTCGTCGATGAACAATCCCTGAGCCTGGTCTACTGGTTGTCTCTGGCTGTTTTGCTGCAGCCTGCGTCGATCGTCATCACTTTCTATCTGACGCATTTGCGATCCCGTTATACCGTGGCCTTGCAGATCATCGGGTTGGTGGTGGCGACCTCTCAGCGGGTGGCACTTGTGTGGTTTGAAGCCGATCTGATCTGGTTCGCCATTGCCTCCCTGATTGATTCGGCGCTGCTGGCATCGCTGTTGCTTGCATTGACGCTGTTGCATGGGCGCTCGAAACTGGTCAGCCTCACCTTCAATGCGCAGATGGCCAGGGCGCTGATAGGCGACTCATTACCGTTGATGCTCGCGCAGTTCGCGATTGCGCTTAACCTGCGCATCGATCAGGTCATGATCGGTCGCCTGATGGATGCCAAAGCAGTCGGCCAGTACGCTGCGGCAGCCCGACTCAGCGAGTTGTGGCTGTTTGTGCCCGCCGCGGTGTCGTCGTCCTTCTTTCCGAGAATCATGGCGCTGGCCAATCGCAAGCTCGATCAGCACGCGCTGACCCGAAGCCTTGTTCGCTACCTGGTGGGGGTAGCGCTCGTACTGGCAATGGCCACTCAACTGGTGGCCGAGGATGTGGTCAGGCTCATCTTTGGAGCGGAATTTGCACCCAGCGCGCAAGTGCTCTGTATTCACATCTGGTCGGCGGTGTTCATCTTTGCCAGTTATCCGATCAACAAAGTGATGACCGCAGACAATGTACTGTGGGGGCGTACGCAGGCGAGGGCGCTGGCCGTCTTGCTGAATGTTGTTGCCAATCTGGTGCTGATTCCACATTTCGGCATTGTGGGGGCAGCCTGGGCGACACTGCTTTCGTATGCATGTGGATGGGTGTTGTTCTATGCGCTCATCCCCTCAACAAGACCTTACTTTCGCACAATTGTCGCCAGTCTGATGCCATGGCTCAAAGTGTCGTGATCGCATCCATTCGCATCACCCGGCCGGCAGGGCGGGCGGGTCTTTGCCCAGATCGGCGACGACTTCAAGCTGGGGCAATCCACGTAATGCGGCCGGATTGATTTTCAGTTTTGAGCTTCGGTTGCCGCCGCCAAGAACAATCGATTCGCAAGCCATCACGCGCGCATCGACCCAGACGGGCAGCTCTGGTGGCAGACCGATCGGGGTTACGCCGCCGATTTCCATGCCTGTAATGGCGATGGTTTCGTCGGCACTGGCAAACGATACCTTGCGTGCGCCCAGTTTGCGCCGTACCGTCTGATTGACATCGAGCCGCGTCGAGGCGAGCACTACGCAGACGGCATAGGCTTCAGGGCCGGTTTTCGACTTGACCAGGATGGTATTGGCGGACGACTCGGGCGCTACGCCGTAATGCTTGCAGAATTGCACGGTATCGGCGAGGGCTGGGTCGCAGGGCCAGACTTCATAGCGCGTGCCGCTTTGGGCCAGATACTCCTGAATGGCAGGCAGAGTGAGGCTGGGGTTCGATTCGATTGAACTCATGCGGTGGCATCC
>CAXBNM010000207.1:0-8389 GCA_963976885.1 uncultured Burkholderiaceae bacterium | reverse complement strand
TTCCGGCCGCCGTTTCAGGGGGGAGTTTATCGTCAGGCTTCATGAGGCGGTATCGGTTGCAATGAAGCCGCGCAGCCCGTCGAGCAGCAACGCGGGGCGCGGGTGCGCCAGCAAACGGCCGGCGGCGTCCGTCAGCCCTTGCGCGTGCAACCAGGCTTCAAACTCGGGGGCACGCTTCAGGCCAAGCACCTCACGCAGATAAAGCGTGTCGTGAAATGAGGTGCTCTGATAGTTGAGCATGATGTCATCGGCGCCCGGCACACCCATCACGAAGTTGACGCCAGCCGTGCCCAGCAAGGTTAGCAAAACATCCATGTCGTCCTGATCGGCATCGACGTGGTTGGTATAGCAAACGTCGCATCCCATGGGCAGACCGAGCAATTTGCCGCAGAAATGATCCTCCAGCCCGGCCCGAATGATCTGCCGGCCATCGGCCAGATACTCCGGACCGATGAATCCAACCACCGTATTGACCAATAGCGGCCGGAACCGACGTGCAACCGCATAAGCTCGCGCCTCGCAGGTTTGCTGATCGACCCCATGATGCGCATCGGCCGACAGCGCACTGCCCTGACCGGTTTCAAAATACATCGCGTTGTCACCCACGGTGCCGCGCCGCAGCGACAACACGGCTTCATGGGCTTGCTCGAGCATGGCCAGATTGATGCCGAAGCCGGTGTTGGCTTTTTCGGTGCCCGCAATCGACTGAAACACCAGATCGACAGGCACCCCCGCCTCGATCGCATCAATTTGCGTACTGACATGGGTCAGCACGCAGTGCTGCATCGGAATCTGCAAGCGCTCACGCATATCGTCGAGCCGGTGCAGCAGATCGGCAATGCCTGCCGTCGCATCGGTGGCCGGATTGATGCCGACCACGGCATCACCACAACCGAGCAACAAGCCATCCAGAATGGAGGCGGCGATACCGCGTGGATCGTCGGTGGGATGATTGGGCTGGAGACGGACGGCCAGATGACCCGGCAAGCCGATGGTGTTGCGAAACCGCGTAACCACCGCGCATTTGCGCGCCACCAGAATCAGATCCTGGTTGCGCATCAGCTTGCTGACCGCGGCCACCATTTCAGGAGTCAGGCCGGCGGCCAGCGCCGTCAGCGCCTGCGCATCGGTGGCCGGGTCGAGCAGGGTTTCACGTAGCTCGCCCACCGTCAGTGCACTTACCGGCGCAAACGCCGCCGCATCATGACTGTCGATGATCAGCCGGGTGATCTCGTCGGTTTCGTAGGGGATCAGCGCTTCGTTCAGGAAGGTGCGCAGCGGCAGATCGGCCAGTGCCATTCGCGCCGCCAGCCGCTCGGTTTGCGACTCGGCAGCCAGCTGCGCGAGCTCGTCGCCCGAGCGCAGCCCACTGGCCCGAGCCAGCAAAGTGGCCAGATCCGCAAACTGATACCGATGATCGCCAACCGTATGAACGTACGCCATCAGAGACTCCGGAATACTCGGTGCGAGCGGCTCAGCCGTCCAGATCGGCCGGCCGCAGCCCTTGATCGAGCAATGGAAAGGCGCTGAGTGCCGAGACCGGCGCCGGAGCATGCCCTTCGTTGACCACATGCGAGGCGTTCAGTTCGGCCGGGCTGCGCGCCCCCAGCAACGCCAACGCAATACGGGTTTCATCTTCGAGAATTTCGAGCATGCGCACAATACCCGGCGCCCCGGCTGCGGCCAGCGCAAAACACACCATCCGGCCCAGGCCAACAAAATCGGCCCCCAGTGCCAGCGCCTTGACCAGATCGGTACCGCGACAAAAGCCGCCGTCGACGACGATTTTTGCCCGCTTGTTCACCGCCCGCACCACCTCGGGCAGGATCGCCATCGTGCCCTGACCGTGATCGAGTTGGCGGCCCCCATGGTTGGAGACATAGATCACATCGATGCCGTGCTCGACGGCGAGCGCCGCATCTTCCGCGGTGGCAATACCCTTCAGAATGAATGGCATCTGATGCTTGTCACGCAAGCGGCGGATGTCCGCCCAGTTGAATGAAGCCTGGTTATCACGGGCCTCGCCCTGGCTGGACGCACGCCAGGGTTTGACAAAGCGCGCGACGATATCGCGCTCGCGACGGCTATAGACCGCCGAATCGACGGTAAAACAAAAGGCCGGGCTGCCCAATGCCTGGGCATGCTCGATGAGCCGATCGATCTCCGCCGGTCCGTCTCGCACATACAGCTGATAAATAAGCGCCAGTTCTCTGGCCGTGCGCTGGCCCATCGCATCATCCATCGACCAGCGCGACACCGAACTGAGCATCATCGGCACATTGAAGGCGGCCGCGCTGTCGGCAACCGCCAGGGCACCACGCTCATTGAATGATTCCAGCCCGCCAATCGGGGCCAGCAACACCGGCAGGCGGTAGGGCCGACCCAGCAGATTGCCGCGACTGTCGACCTCGCTCACATCATTGAGCACCCGCGGCCGCAGCGCCAGGTTCTCGATGGCCTGTCGATTGCGCAACTGGGTGGTTTCCGTTTCGGTCGCGCCCAGTACATAGCCCCATACCTGAGCCGGCAAGCGTGTCCGGGCCACTTCCACGAACTCCTGCAACGCGACAAACCGCTCGGCCAGATCCGTACTATTGGCCGCTCCCGACTCCACAGAAACATCTTTACTCACTGCCTGCTCCAGAAACGATTGTTAGCTGCCCCGATAATCGCATGAAGCTCCTTGAGCCGACAGTTATGGCTCTGACCCTCGCCAAAAGCACAAAAGCCGACCCTCGCTCACACGAGAATCGGCTTTTGCGGTGAAACAGGCGCCCAAGAGCGCCTGAACCAGCAATTACATGGCAGCGTCTTTCAGCTTCTTCATGGCGCGAGCCCGAATACGCACTGATGCCGGCTTGGCGTCGAACCAGCGCTCTTCGCCCGAAAACGGATCTTTGCCGAAGCGGCGCTTCTTGGCCGGAACCTTCTGAACCGACAGCTTCAGCAGACCGGGCAACGTGAACTCACCCACACCACGCTTGTTGACCGCACCCATGATGGTGTTTTCAAGCGAACCCAGCACCGCTTTGACGGCCTTGAGCTCAACGCCAGAGTTCTCGGCAAGATGGGAAGCCAGACCGGATTTGGTCAGGGTTTCCTTCAACGGCTTGATCGCGACCGGCGCAACGGCTGCTTTTTTGGCCGCAGGTTTGCGGGCAACAGCTTTCTTGGCAGCGGGTTTCTTGGCGGCGGGCTTCTTGGTCGCAGCTTTTTTGGCTGCAGGCTTTTTGGTAGTTACCACGGTAGTGTCTTCCTTGATAGAGATCGAACAAGTGTTCCGACGGAACGTGGATGCCGCATAAACGATGCATCTAGGAGTGAACTGTATCGAAAAACGCTTTAAAAAAGGGGGTTCGCGAGGTCTTACACCTGTTTTTTGCAGATTTTGTCGTGTGTGAATCACGAAATCGCCTTAAAACAAGGTATTTTTTTAAAAACATTGCGTCATAACCCCAGTAAACAAGCACGTTGCACGGTGCACAAACCGCGTGCATGACAACTCAGAGACGACCTGCTGGCCATCAGTGGCATCTGTGTTTACGCGCACAATAGGCCGACTGGCTGCATCGCGGTGCAGCTTCAACAACCCGAATTTCCACTCATAGGATTACCGATGCGAGCAGCCGATCTACTGGTCACCACGCTGGTCAACGCCGGCGTCAACACCATCTATACCTTGTCGGGCAATCAGATCATGCCGATTTTCGATGCCTGTTTCGAGCACGGCATCCGTCTGGTTCACACCCGCCATGAAGCGGCGGCCGTCTTCATGGCCGAGGCGCATGCGCAGCTGACCGGCACCATCGGCGTCGCACTCGTAACCGCTGCCCCCGGCTTTACCAATGCGCTCGGCCCGTTGTTCATGGCGGGTAAATCCGAAACACCGGTTTTGCTGCTCAGTGGTGATTCGGCACTGACGCAAGACGGCATGGGCGCCTTCCAGGAGCTCGATCAGGTTGCGGCCTCCCGGGCGCTGACCAAACACTCCGAGCGCGTGATGAGTGCCGAGGCCATTGGCGAAACCACGGCGGCAGCCATTCGCTGCGCGCTGCAGGGCCGCGCCGGGCCGGTACATCTGGCCTTGCCCGCCGATGTACTGACCACCGCTGTAACAACCACGCAAGCACCGTCGGCAGCGTCAATGCAGGCCGACACACCGGTCGCCGACCGGGCCAGCCTGACGAGCTTGCTTGAGGCGATTGATCGCGCGGCACGGCCGCTGTGTATTACCGGCCCGGCCCTCAATGCCACCCGCCAGCCGCAATTGCATGCCCGTTTGCGCAAGCAATTAGGTGTGCCGGTGGTGGCAATGGAGAGCCCGCGCGGCTTGAACGATCCGAGTCTGGGTGGCATTGGCGAGGTGCTCGGCCAGGCTGATCTGGTCATTGCGCTGGGCAAAGACCTCGACTTCACGACCGGGTTCGGCAAGCCGATGCTGGCGCCACCTGCAGCAACGGTAATGATGATTGATGCCCAGGCCGAAGCTCTGCAACGTGCCGGCGCGGCGCTTGGCGAGCATTTGAGCCTGCAGGTATGCGCCGACCCGCTGGCCAGTGCCAATGCCTTGCTTGAAATTGCGTCCGCAGGTTCCTCCGAACGGCAAACCCGTGTTGCCGCCTGGGCTCAGCATGTCGATACCGCCATCGCCAGTCGCAGTTTCAGCGCACCGGCAGATCCGGCCACGACATCAACTCAACCGATGGTGCCTGCCGAACTCTGCGCCGCGGTGCAAGCTTGCCTCGATCAATCCGCCGACCCGATTCTGGTGATTGACGGCGGCGAATTCGGACAATGGGCGCAGGCCTGTCTGTCGGCCCCCACGCGCATCATCAACGGCGTCTCTGGTGCCATCGGTGGCGGGCTTTGCTATGCACTGGCCGCCAGCATCGCCCGTCCCGAGGCCGACGTGTTCCTGCTGATGGGCGATGGCACGAGCGGATTCCATTTCGCCGAGTTTGAAACGGCCTGCCGCGAACGCGCCGGCTTTACCGCCATCATTGGTCACGACGGCCGCTGGAATGCCGAGCATCAGATTCAGATGCGTGACTATGGTGCCGAGCGACTGATCGGTTGCGAGCTGAGCCTGGCCCGCTACGACCAGGCGGCACAGGGTCTGGGATGTCATGGCGAATATGCAAGCGACCCGGCCGCCCTGCAAGCGGCACTGGCCCGTGCGCTTGCTACTGATCTGCCTTCGTGCGTGGTGGTTCCTATCAACGGCTTGCCCGCACCGGCGGCGCCAACGCCGACCCAGCACGGGGCGCACTAAGTACGAGCACTAAGTACGAGCACTGAGCTCAATTCCTCAGACGCGCGCAGCCACCGCTGCGCGCAGCAGGAAGCGCAAGGCCTGCACAAAGTCCTGCGCGCTGGCACCATCGGCAATCGCCAGCGCGGCCCGGTCAAAGCCGGCCGACAACATGTCGGCCAGCGCCTGGGTCGGCAACTTCGCCGAGCGCTGTTTACCCAACGCCGCCATCAGGCCCTCGCGCAAGCTCGCCCCACCACTGTCACGATCGATCCTGGCCATTGCCAGTGGCCCGAGCACCGCCGGTCCGTCAAGCAACAGCAATCGAGTACGACCCGGTACCGCCATTGCCTCAAAGTACAGACCGGCACCGGCGAGAAGACTCTCCAGCGGCTCCTGTTCGTCGTCGGTACCGGACTCGATATGCTGAGCAACCGCCAACGCCTCGGCCTGAACCACGGCGCGAAAGAGATCGGTCTTATCGGCGAAGTGATGGTAGAGCGCGCCGCGCGTCACCGCTGCGCCGGCGACGATTTCCGGGGTGCCGGTCTCGGCATAGCCTTTGTTCACGAACAATTCGCGCGCCACCCGCATCAAGGCTGCCCGCGTCGCTTCGCTGCGAGCCTGATTACTGCGGCGCGTGGTCGGTTGGGCACTGCTCATGTCGGCTTCTCCATCTATTGACATACACATTGTATGTATGTGATCATCAACTCACGTACACATTGTATGTTTAATTGGAGAGCCATGATGAAATGCAGCCAGTACTACCCCGTTCTGATGTGTGAAGACGTCAGCCATACGAGCCGTTTCTATCAACAGCATTTTCGGTTTCAGCCGGTGTTTGACAGCGATTGGTATGTGCACCTGCAGTCGAGTGAGGACGAGTCAGTCAACCTGGCCATTCTGCGTTTCGACCATCAAACAGTGCCCGCCGAACGTCGCCAACCGACGCAAGGCCTGCTCCTGAACTTTGAAGTTGAGGATGTTGACGCCGAGTATCAGCGCTTGCAGGCGGCCGGCCTACCGATGCTTCTCGAGCTGCGCGATGAGGTGTTCGGCCAGCGTCACTTCATTACCCAGGACCCGAATGGCGTGATGATTGATGTCATCACGCCGATCGAGCCCGACCCGGCATTTCTGGCGTCATTGAATACCTGAGCTAAATGCCAAGGCCTTGCAGATTGTAGTCATGCAGCGACGCCTGCACCTCAGGCGTCCAGCGGTACTGATCCATGTCGTCCGCGAACGGTGCGTACTGGTAAGCCGCCTCATCAGGAAATCTTTGTTGACGCGCGCTGATCCCGTAGGCAATCAGGCGGGAACGGTTCTTGATGTAGGCCTCGTCGTAAAGTGAGACCGGGTTGTGAACCCCGCCGCTGCGGACACCAAGCACCGATCGACGGCGATGAAAGCCGAAGTTCAGGGTTACCCGAATATTCGGGCTGGTGTTCGCGAAAGAGCCATGAACGGCCTGCCGGTTGCAGATCACGATGTCACCAGGGTCACAAACAAACGGCACGGCATTCGGGAGCCGGTCGGAGCCAGCCTCGTGAACCATTGCCTTGATATCGATCTTGCCCAGTTTATGCGTGCCGGGCACAACCCAAAGCCCATTGGCCGCGTCACAGCCATAAAGCTGCGCCATGAAGTTGAAACCATGCGTCCCTTCGTCAAGATCGGGACTGTCCCAATGCGTCCAGCCGTCCTGATGCCAGGAAACCGAACCCCCGAGGCGCGGCAGTTTGATCCAGACGCCTTCGTTGAATGGCGTGAAATCGGGCCCGTTCACCGCTTCGGCAACGGCAAGCATCGACGGATGGCCGTAAAGGCGCAAGTGCGCTGGCGAATGTTGCAACGAGCCGAGCAGTAACTGCATGACGTAATCGGGAGCTTGCTCGGGCGCCGCAGGCTCGGCCATTTTCGTCGGGTGCCGGCCATGGCTGAGCGCCGTTCCGCCGTAAAGATCAGACAAAGGCTTGACCATTGTCACGTTGCGACCCACGCAGTCCGAACCGAGGGCGGGCCGTCCGTGCTTGTCGACCTTGCTGCCTTTGGTCACCGGCGCCCGATCGAGCAAGTTGGCCACATCTTGTTCAAGGTCGGCGCGCTCATCCGCATTGAGCACACCTTGAAAGACGTAAAACCCATGCCGGGAATAGGCGTCAAGAATGTCCGGGTGAAGCTTGCCGTTCGCGTCAAAGCGTATCGGGCCACGGTTATCGAGCGCCAGCGCACGAGCGGTACCTTCGGCCCGGTATTGCTCCATCAAGGCCTCGTGCTCATGACTCGCACCGTTGTCGCGTGGCAGATTCAAATCTGACATGGGTATCTCCTTTAATAGTTTGGCGCTCGCACTGGCGGCGGCGTCTCAGACACAGATCGGCTCCGAATCAGCCCGGATCATCGCTGCATCTCTGTCATACGTGTTTGATGCTTATGAGTATGACATTGACATCAGCGCACCGGATTTTGGGCGAGGCTGAGTTCAACGGGCACGACGAGATGCTCATCCCGCGCCACGCGCGTTGGCTCAGCGCTCAGCACGGGCCAGCAAGGCGCCGATGGCGATGAAGGTGGCGCCGGCCAGGCGGTTGAACCAGAGGCCGTAGCGCCCGAGCCAGCCGGCCAGGCGCCCGGCCATCGCCGCTACCAATAACTCATACAACAGTTCAACCAGCGCAAAGGTGCCGCCCAGCACCACGAACTGCAGCCACAGCGACGTATCGGGCACCATGAATTGCGGCAAAAACGCGGCAAAGAACAGCAAGGCCTTCGGGTTCGACAAGGCCACCAGCAAGCCCTGACGAAAACGCCCCCACGAGGTTTCGATGCCGGCCAACCGCGATCGCGGGGCGGCCGCCGACCGGACAGCCGCCTCAGCGTCGACCAGTGGCGAAGGTGCCAACCATAAACGCACACCCAGATAGACCAGATAAGCGGCCCCCGCCCACTTGACCATCATGAACGCCCGTTCGGACGCCGCCAACAAGGCCCCCAACCCCGAGATCGACAACGCCACGAGAATCACGAAGCCGATGATGCCGCCCACGACAGTAGGTACGGTTTTGCGCGGGCCAAAGCGAATGCCATGCGTAAGCGCAAGCAAGCCGTTAGGGCCAGGCGTCAGCGACAAGC
>CAXBNM010000206.1:0-8404 GCA_963976885.1 uncultured Burkholderiaceae bacterium | reverse complement strand
TTTCCCAAGGTCGATACCCCGCCGACCATCGAACCCTTCGCACCGCTCGCCGCATTGCAGCTGCCGGTGCTGTCCGGCCTGACCGCGCTGACCTTGCTGGCTTTTGTAATGGTCGCGGTGCTGGCCTGGTTGCTCAATCGCACGCCGCTCGGTCTGGCCATCCGGATGGTCGGGGAAAACCCGGCCGCCGCCGAGGGTCAGGGCATTGCCGTGATTCCGATGCGCATCGGCGCCATCATGGCCGGCTCGGCACTGATGGGTGTTGCCGGATCGTTTCTGACCTTGTCGGCATTCAACGCGTTTTTCTTCAACATGATCAATGGCCGCGGCTGGATTTGCGTGGCGCTGGTGGTGTTTGCCTCGTGGCGTCCCGGCAAGGCTTTGCTCGGCGCCATGTTGTTTGCTTTCTTCGATGCCTTGCAGTTGCGCCTGGCCCAGGTCGACGGCGGTTTGTTCGGCTGGTCGCTGCCCTATCAGATTTATCTGATGCTGCCCTATGCGTTGTCGATTCTTGCCCTGGTGCTGGTGGCCCGACGCGCAAGCTACCCGCAGGCCTTGATGCAAGCCTATCGCCGCGGGGAGCGCTGATACCCCGCACCCGTTGACCCTGTCAATACTGCACCCCAGTACGCTGAATTGAAATTCATGCGACCATGCCTTGATATTCCAAAGCTTGCGTTTGGCCACACCGCGATTCGTCTCTGACTTGACCCGGATCGCTTGAATCGGTGACAGTAAGGATATGGAAAAGAACACATCGCCCAGGCACATCCGGCTGACCTCTCATCAGGCCCAGGCCGGCGAGCACCAGATTCACTGGGGTGCTGCAACGGCCGCCGAGCGCGGCCCGATCATCGGCACGGTTTCCAATCGCCAGCAGCGCAACGTGATTGGCACGCACTCCGGCTCCTATGGCATCTACCGGGCGCTGGCGGTAGCGGCAGGGTCGTTGCAAAGCGGCCACCGCGCCGATCTCACCAACACCTCGCCCACCGATGTATTTGGTCCCCACCCACAATGGTCAGACCCGGATCGAATCGTTTCCATCGACCCGTACGGCGCCATTGTTGCCGACGCGTTTGCCGCGGAAATTGCCGCGGGCTACGACATCCGGCCCACGATTGCCGTCACCAAGGCGCATATCGATCTGCCTGAAATCCGCACCGCCATCGCTTTTCAGCGGCTGAAGCCGGACGGCGAGGTGCTGCTTGAAAACGGATCGGCTGTCGTCACCAAAATAGCGCTCGAACCGGTCTGGTATCTGCCCGGTGTGGCCAAGCGCTTTGGCTGCAGCGAAACCGATCTGCGACGCGCGCTGTTTGAAGAAACCGGCGGCATGTATCCCGAACTGGTGACGCGCAGCGACCTCGAAGTGTTCTTGCCGCCTGTTGGTGGGCAGACCATTTACATCTTTGGCGACCCGGCCAAGCTGTCCGACCCGACGGTTGAACTGACCGCACGCGTCCACGATGAATGCAACGGCTCGGACGTGTTTGGTTCCGACATCTGCACCTGTCGTCCTTACCTCACTCATGCCATCGAGGAATGTCTGCGCGGCGCGCAGAAAGGCGGCGTCGGTCTGGTCTCGTACAGCCGCAAAGAGGGCCGGGCACTGGGCGAAGTCACCAAGTTTCTCGTCTACAACGCCCGCAAGCGACAGGCCGGCGGCGACTCCGCCGACAAGTATTTTCTGCGCACCGAGTGCGTTGCCGGCGTGCAGGACATGCGCTTTCAGGAACTGATGCCCGATGCCTTGCACTGGCTTGGCATCACGCGCATTCACCGCCTGGTCTCGATGAGCAATGACAAGTTCGATGCCATCACCGGCTCGGGCATTGAAGTCCTGGAGCGGGTGAAGATTCCCGATGAACTGGTGCCGGCCGATGCCCAGGTTGAAATCGAAGCCAAGCTGGCCGCCGGCTACTACGCCGACGGCGGCCTCGTGCCCGACGCCGAAAAGCTTGCCTCGGTACGCGGGCGAGGCCTGAACCCATGATTGCCGCCACCTTGCGCGAAGCGCGCACCATTCGCGAACGCTGCGCCAACATTACCGCTGCCGTTGACGCTGGCAATTCGGCTCATTTCAGCATCGACCGCAAGGCCTTGAGCGCGGCTGCCGAGATCGTCGTCGCCACGACCCGTGAGCGCTACCCGGACGGTCGCATTCCGTTCCATAGCCGCTGGCGCCACTTCGAGGCCGGCGGCATCAACCGCATCGACGAGTTGCAGACACGGCTGGCCGAAACCTTCGGCACCCCATCCAAAGTTGAAATTGCCAGAGCGCATATCGACCTCACCGTCATCAGCGTGCTGCTCGATGGCGGCGCGGGCGCGCAGTGGCAGTTTCATGAATCGCGCACCAAGCAGGACTTCTCCCGCTCCGAAGGGCTTGGCGTCGCCAGCTTTCGCGCCTTCATGGCCGGCGCCTTCTCGTCGCGCCCCGATGACCCCTGCCGGGTCGATGGCAGTGCGCTGCAAAAAATTGACGCCAACCGGCTCGCGCATGTGTTTCAGGCGCATGAAGACAACCCGCTGATCGGCCTTGAGCAACGCGCCACATTACTGAACCGGCTCGGCGATGCGTTGCTGCGCGACGCCTTCCGCTTTGGCCCTGAAGGGCGGCCAGGTGAAATCTTCTTTCGCCTTACCGACAAAGCGCGCCGCACCGAATTGCCGGCGGCCGATCTGCTCCATGCCTTGCTGGTTGGCTTTGCCGACGTCTGGATGACCGGCAATCAGTTGGACGGTTCTTCGCTGGGCGATTGCTGGCAGCATCCCCATGCGGGCGGCACGGGCGAGTCGGCCGGCTGGGTGCCGTTTCACAAACTCACGCAGTGGCTCACCTACTCGCTGATCGAACCTTTTGCGCAAGGCGGCGTTACGCTGCAAGGGCTCGATGATCTGACCGGCTTGCCCGAATACCGCAACGGCGGCCTGCTCATCGACACCGGTGTCATCACCTTGCGCGACCCGGGTCTGGCAAGCATGCCGATGACGCCAGGCGATCAGGCCATCATCGAGTGGCGCGCGCTCACCGTCAGCCTGCTCGACGATCTGGCACCGATAGTGCGTGAGATGCTGGCCCTGAGCGCCGCCGAGTTGCCACTGGCCTGCATTCTTGAGGGCGGCACCTGGGCCGCTGGCAGAGTACTGGCAAGCCGCCGCCGTGGCGGCCAGCCCCCGCTGACTCTGGTCAGTGACGGTACGGTTTTCTGACCGCGAGCCGGTCATGCAGCCGGAATTGTTCGCCGTCGACCGACCGCCAGAAGATCTGACGGCCCGGTTGATTGCGCCCGACGTCGTGTTGTTGCCGGGGCGGGCCGATGTCACCGAATGGCTCGCGTTTATCGTTCCGCTCCTGCGTCAGGCACCTTGGCGACACATGCAGGTGCCTGGCGGCAAAAGCATGTCGGCGCTGATGACCAATTGCGGCCCGTGGGGCTGGGTCACCGACACCAGCGGCTATCGCTACAGCGCCACCGATCCGCGCAGTGGCCGCCCCTGGCCGGCCATGCCAACGGCGATGGCAACCTACGCGAGCAACTGGGCCGCCGAAGCCGGCTTCACCGGACCTGCCGGCGCCGCGTTCGAGCCCGACAGCTGTCTGATCAACGGCTACGCACGCGGCGCGAAAATGGGCCGGCACCGTGACAACAATGAAGCCGATTACGACTACCCCATCGTTTCGGTGAGCCTGGGCGCCAGTGCACGCTTTACCGTGGGCGGGACGGCTCGCGACGCCCCCGTCAGTGGCCTGATGCTCGGCTGCGGTGATGTGCTGGTCTGGGGACGCAGCGCCCGGCTGATGCATCATGGGGTTGGCGTGCCGCGCCCGGCGCCGGGGCAGGCACCGCTGCTGAGCGACGATGAAGCGGTTTATCGAATCAATCTGACGTTTCGGCGCGCCGCCGACGAAGACGAACGCCCCTCCCACTGAAGTTCAAGAAAGGAAAGACCGATGACGCCAACGATCAATGTAATCGAACACCCGCTGGTGCAGCACAAGCTGACGCTGATTCGGGAAGTCTCACGCTCCACCAAGAGCTTTCGGGAGCTGGTCACCGAAATCTCGGCACTGCTCGCCTATGAAGTCACCCGCGACATGCCGATGCATGAGGTGCAGATTCAGACGCCGCTCGAACCCATGACCGCGCGGCTCATCGATGGCAAGAAGATCGTGTTTGTGTCGATCGTGCGTGCCGGCGCCGGTATTCTGGATGGCATGCTCGACGTAATTCCGGGCGCCCGGGTTGGCCATGTCGGCCTGTACCGAGACCCGAAAACGCTGGGCGCCGTCGAGTATTATTTCAAGTTGCCGCAGGACATGAATGAGCGCGACGTGATCATCGTCGACCCGATGCTGGCCACCGGCAATACCGCGGTAGCAGCGATCGAACGGGTCAAGGAAGTCAAACCGAAATCAATCCGCTTCGTTTGCCTGCTGGCCAGCCCGCAAGGCATCGAACGGCTCACCGGCGAACATCCCGATGTACCGATCTTCACCGCCGCCATTGATCGTGAACTCGACGAACACGGCTACATCCGCCCCGGCCTGGGCGATGCCGGCGACCGCTTGTTTGGAACCCGTTGATGAATGAACTGATTATCCGCAATGCCCGGCTGCCCGGCACCACCGGCACCGACACCGACCTCACGCAACCGTTGCGGGACATCTGGATTGAAGCCGGCCGGATTCGCGCCATCGACCAGAACATTCAGGCGGCGCGACTGCGGACACCGAGCATTGATGCCCAAGGTCATCTGGTCACCACGCCTTTTGTCGACCCGCACTTCCATATGGACGCCACCTTGTCTTATGGTCAACCACGGGTCAATGCATCGGGCACCTTGCTTGAGGGCATTGCGTTGTGGGGAGAACTCAAACCGCACCTGACGCAGGAAGCCCTGGTGGAGCGGGCGCTGCAATATTGCGACTGGGCGGCGGCCAAAGGCTTGCTGGCCATCCGCAGCCATGTTGACGTCTGCGACGACCGACTGCTGGCGGTCGAAGCCTTGCTGCATGTGCGCGAGCAGGTGCGCGACTACATCGACCTGCAACTGGTGGCATTCCCGCAAGACGGCCTGTTGCGCAGCCCCGGCGCTCTGGACAACCTGCGCCGCGCGCTGGCCATGGGTGTCGATGTGGTCGGCGGCATCCCGCATTTTGAACGCACGATGGCCGATGGTGCCGAAAGCGTGCGGATCCTCACCGAGCTGGCGGCCGAACAAGGACTGCGCGTTGACATGCACTGCGATGAAACCGACGACCCGATGTCACGGCACATCGAAACGCTGGCCTTTCATACGCAACGCCTCGGCCTGGGCGCCAGAGTCACCGGCTCGCACCTCACGTCGATGCACTCGATGGACAACTACTATGTGTCCAAACTGATTCCATTGATGGCCGAGTCAGGCTTGCAGGTCGTATCCAACCCGCTCATCAACATGACGATTCAGGGCCGCCACGACACCTACCCGAAGCGACGCGGCCTGACCCGCGTGCCCGAACTGCTCGCGGCCGGCATCAATGTCGGCTTTGGCCACGACTGTGTGCTCGACCCCTGGTATTCGATGGGCTCGGCCGACATGCTGGAAGTGGCCTCCATGGGCTTGCATGCCTGCCAGATGACCTCACGAGCGCAGATGCGTCAGTGCTTCGATGCAGTGACGGTCAACAGCGCGCAGATCATGCAACTGCCCGACTGGTCTCTGACCGTCGGCGGCGCCGGTCATCTTGTGGTGTTACAGGCGCGCGATCCGATCGAGGCGCTGCGCTTGCGCGCCAACCGTCTGTTCGTGGTGCGCGCCGGCAAAGTGATTGCTCAGACACCCCCGCAAACCGCCAGCCTGTCGATACCGGGCCGGCCCGGCGAGGTGAACTGGCAGCACTGATCGACGATGATTCAGTCGGCGATTGCCGCGCCCCGCTCGGCAAACATTTCCCGCAACAACGAACGGTGACAATGCGCCTCATTGGCGCAGTAACAGCCCACCGAGAAATTGGCCTGATGCGACAACGCGGCCAGCACGTCAAGCGTGCGGGCCGCGTCCGGCAACGCCATCTCGGCCCGAAAGTGTTTGCTGAACTGGCGCCACACCCCGGCATCAATGCCAGCCTCACCGCCTTCTTGCAGCGCTTGCCGGTGCAGCTTCAAGGTTTCGGCACTGGGCGACAGATTCGGATACCAGACGTCGTACCAATTGTCGGCGGCAAAGCGGCTTTTGGGCACCCCGCGCGGCGGGCGGCGCACTGTGCCCAAACGCAGGCCTTCATCGCCTGCACGGTCCGAACCCAGTCTGACGATTCTGAGTGTCATTGTTGTCTACCTCGCTGATGGTTTGTCATATTGCCAAGTAGATAGCCGCCAAATATTCACTGCCTCATGGCTTTCTCTTGCGCCTCAAGGGAATCATAATCGCAGCAATCATTGGATCGAAAAAATCTGGCAGACCAACCGATCGCAGCCTACGCACGCAGTAACGAAGTTTGACTGCGACTCACTGAGCCTTTGGCATGTAGCTGGTATTGTTGTCTTGCCTGCTCGTCGCGTTGCCCCCTGACGCGCGGACATATGGGGAGGTGTGGTTTGATTTCTTTGGTACATACTTTCGAGCCAATTCCCGTGCGGCTTCGATTTGCGCGTTGGTCATGATCTTTTCGGCCAACGCGAGATTCTTCGTTGCTCGTTTCGCAGTCATTTTTTGAGTAGATGCCGCAGCCAGAATCCACCAGGAATAGGCTTGCACATAGTCAATCGGACCGTCTCTACCGTCGAAGTAATGTGCCCCTAAGTTGAGTTGCGCACCGGGATAGCCTCCTTCGGCGGACTGCTGTCATTGCGACGCGTAGCTGAGTCATTTCGCTCTCCCAGAGTTTCCTACGAAGATAGGAAAATTTCAGGAGATGTTGTATTCACCTTTTGGCCTGGTGCTCATCACTGCCTGCCGCCGACCGCCCTCGCAGAGACGGATAGAGTGGATCATCGGAGCCGCCAGCACTGTCAGCGTTCGCGGGCAGCATTAATATCCGACAGCTCCTCGCAAATCAGTGCAATCTGCTTTACAAGCCCACCAAAACCCCATCGCCTGCCGTGCAGACATGGCATTCTTGAGCTCAGTCATCGCCACTGTCTCAGGAGCCCCCTCATGTCGACCGAATCACTGATTGCCCAGGATCGCGCCCATCTCATTCATCCCGTCATCGCCATGCGCGCCCATGAGCAGCGCGGCGTCACCATTCTGCAATCGGGTCAGGGGTGTTACCTGACCGACATCGACGGCAATACCTTGCTCGACGGCTTTGCCGGCTTGTGGTGTGTGAATGTGGGCTACGGCCAGGAAAGCATCGTCAAGGCGGCCACCGAACAGATGCAGCGCCTGCCCTACGCAACCGGCTATTTTCATTTCGGTAATGAACCGGCCATCCGGCTGGCGGCACAACTGGCCGAACTGGCGCCGGGCGACCTGAACCATGTGTTCTTTACGCTGGGCGGTTCCGACGCGGTCGATACCGTGATCCGGCTCGTGCGCTACTACAACAACGCGCTCGGGCGCCCCGACAAGAAGCATTTCATTGCTCTTCAGAACGGCTATCACGGCTCCAGTTCAAGCGCCTCCGGGCTGACCGCGTTGCCGGTCTTTCACGACAAGTTCGATGTCCCGATGCCCTGGCAACATCATATTTCCTCGCCGTTTCCGTACCGCCACCCGGACGGCCCCGACGCTCAGGCCGTCATTGATGCCTCGGTGCGCGAACTGCGCGCCAAGGTCGAGCAGATTGGGCGCGACAAGGTCGCTGCCTTCATCTTCGAACCGATTCAGGGTTCGGGTGGCGTCGTTGTGCCGCCAATGGGCTACGGGCTGGCAATGCAACAGGTCTGCCGCGAGCTGGACATTCTGTTCATCACCGACGAAGTCATTACCGCTTTCGGTCGCACCGGGCCGATGTTTGCCTGCGAGCACGAAGGCCTGACGCCGGACTTCATGACGATCGCCAAGGGGCTGACCTCGGGTTACAGCCCGATGGGTGCCGCCCTCGTGTCCGATCGCATCTATCAGGTACTGGCCGATGCCGCCCCCGAAGGCGTACCCCTCGGCCACGGCATGACCTACTCCGGCCACCCGGTCAGCGCGGCGGTCGGGCTGGAAGTGCTGCGCTTGTATCAGGAGGGCGGGTTGCTCGAAAACGGCAAACGCTCGGGCGCCTACTTCGAGAAGCGGCTGGCCGAGTTCAGCTCGCACCCGCTCGTGGGCGAGGTCCGGGCGCGCGGCCTGCTTGGTGCCATTGAGCTGGTCAGCAACAAGAAAACCAAAGCCAAGCCCGCCGCCAGCACCCGCATCGGCGAAAAACTGGCTCGCGCCGGCTACGATAACGGTCTGATCTTCCGGGCCTTCGCCGACGGTG
>CAXBNM010000205.1:0-8428 GCA_963976885.1 uncultured Burkholderiaceae bacterium | reverse complement strand
CTGTGGCCGCTGACCATTGTCATCACCCTCATCGTGGCCCGTTCGCTGGCCGACGCCCCCTATGACGCGGCGCTGGCCGACCGAACCAAGCTGCTGAGCCAGCAGATCAGTTTTGAACTGACCCGTCAGGGGCCGATTACGTCGATCAAGGCTGGGGCTGAAGAGTTGTTTGCGCGGCCCGGCGAAGCGCTGAACTACCAGATCATCGCGCCCGACGATCAGACGATCTTCGGCGATCCGAGCCTGCCCCGCCCGGCACTGTATGACTACCCTGAATTAGGTAAAGTGAATTTCCGCAACGTCAATCACCGCGAAACCGACCTGCGCCTGGCATATACCTACGTGCCGGTGCGCGGCGAGGAAGATCTGAACCATCCGGTGCTGGTGCAGATTGCCGAGCGGATCGAAGAGCGCAGCGATCTGGCCAACCGGATCATCAAGGGCGTCATCTTTCCGCAATTCGTCATCCTGCCGATTGCCGCCGCGCTGGTCTGGTTCGGGCTGTCGCGAGGGCTGCGGCCGCTGCGCGGGCTGCGCGACCGGATCCGCAGCCGCCGACCCGACGATCTGTCGCCCATCGACCCGCACAGCGCCCCTCAGGAGATCGCCCCGCTGGTCGAATCCTTCAACGAGTTGCTCAGCCAGCTGCAGGCCACATTGGCCACCCAGCGCCGCTTCATTGCCGACGCCGCGCATCAGATGAAAACCCCGCTGGCGGGCATTCGGATGCAGGCCGAACTGGCCCTGCGCGAGCAGGAGCCGGCCGACCGCCAACGCAGTCTGACCCAACTGGCGCACAGCTCCGAACGAGCCTCGCACCTGATCAACCAGTTGCTGGCGCTGGCGCGGGCCGAGAGTCTTGGCGAGAAAGGCAATTTTGTGCCGCTGGAGCTGAATGCGTTGCTGCGCGAAGTGGTCAGCGAGCTGGCCCCGATGGCACTGGCCTCACGGCTCGATCTGGGCCTGGACGATCCGGGCGGCAAGGTCTACGTAATGGGTAACCCGGTCCTGCTCGGCGAATTGCTGCACAACCTGGTCAGTAACGCCATTCACTACACGCCGGACGAAGGTGTCGTCAACATCCGGCTGCTGACCGCAATGGGCGCCGTCTCCATCGAAGTCGAAGACAACGGCCCCGGCATCCCGCCGGCCGAACGAGAGGTTGTGTTCGAGCGCTTCTACCGGCTGCGTGACCGGGTCGCCAGCAATGTGGGCGAATCACATGGCAGCGGGCTCGGCCTGGCCATCGTGCGCGAGATTGCGCGCTTGCACGGCGCCCAGGTGGCCATTACCGATGGCGCCCCCTGGCCAGCCGGCCATGGCCGCGGCGTCGGCGCCAATTTTGTGCTGCGCATGGCCACCATTGCACCGCCGACGCGAGCTCTCTGAAGCGGCAGCGATGGCCCCGGAACGCAGATGTTTTGACAGCGCGAAAGATGCTCGATAGAATCACGACCCTTGTGGCGGATTAGCTCAGTTGGTTAGAGCGACGGAATCATAATCCGCAGGTCCGGGGTTCGAGTCCCTGATCCGCCACCACCGAATTTTCAGCTGACAGGGTAGTTATCTACTGGCAGAACCACGGGCACCGCCCCTGGCACCCAGCCCCTGACAGACAAGCCTCGCCATTTGGCGGGGCTTTTTTGTGTGCCTCTCTGGTGTGCCTGGAAGGCGCTGCGCGAGAACTCCATGCGTGCCATCAGCAAGACACCCGGCAAGACCCACTACGACGTCGTGATCGTCGGCGGCGCCATCATGGGTTCATCGGTGGCCTGGTTCCTGACCGAGAACCCTGACTTCGATGGTTCGGTACTGGTGGTTGAACGCGACCCCGGCTATCTGAATTGCTCGACCGCGCACACCAACAGCTGCATGCGCCAGCAGTTCTCAACCGCCATCAACATCAAGGTGTCGCAGTTTGCGGCTGAGTTCGTGCGCAACTTTCAGCGCTACCTGGGCCATGACCCACGCGTGCCGGCGCTGTCGATTCAGAACTTCGGCTATCTGTATCTGGCCGACACCGAAGCCGCCGCCCAGCAGCTGCGCGACAATCAGCGCGTGCAGGCGGCCTGCGGCGCAGGCACCCGCCTGCTGACGCCCGCGCAAATCCTGGATCAATACCCGTTCTACCAGCTCGACGACATCGTTCTGGGCAGCCACAACACGGTTGACGAGGGCTATTTTGACGGCACGACCTTGTTTGAATGGTGGCGTCGCCAGGCCCGCGAACGCGGCGTTGAATTCATTGCCAACGAGGTGCAAGGCATGCGCCTGAATCCGGCCGGCACCCGGGTCGAAGCGGTTACGCTCGCGTCGGGCGACACCATTGGCTGCGCCACGGTGGTCAACGCCAGCGGCCCGCGCGCCGCCCTGACCGCGCGGATGGCCGGCATTGAGCTGCCGGTCGAGCCGCGCAAACGCTACACGTTCATCTTCTCGGCCGAGCAGCCTCTGGCGCGCGACCTGCCCCTGACGATCGACCCCTCCGGCGTTCATGTCCGCAGCGATGGCGGCCTTTACATGGCCGGCTGTACGCCCGAGCCTGACCCGGCAGTCGCCCCCGATGACTTCGATCAGGATCATTCGCTGTGGCAGGACAAGGTCTGGCCGGTGCTGGCCGCACGGATTCCGAGCTTTGCAGCCATCCGTCTGCAGCATTCCTGGGCTGGACACTACGCCTACAACACCTTCGACCAGAACGCGGTGCTCGGTCCGCACCCCGTCGTCGGGAACTTCATGTTCATCAACGGGTTTTCCGGGCATGGGCTGCAGCAGTCGCCGGCAATGGGGCGCGGCCTGGCCGAACTGATTACGCACGGCCGCTACCGCACGCTCGACATGTCAGCCTTCAGCTACGCGCGTATCGTAGCCAACGATGTGCTCACCGAGCGTGCGGTAATCTGACACGCGGCGGCATTTGGCCGGTAGCTGCAGTTCTATTCAAGCGATCATCGTCCCGCACTATGCGGTCTACTGGATGGGCTTGACCTCTGTCGCCGTCCAATGGAAACCCGATGAAACAAACTCCAGCCCACGATCTCATCAATCCCGAACTGATGCAGATGATTCCGCCCTCTACCCGGCGCATCGTCGATGTCGGCTGCATGCAGGGCTCGCTGGCCAAGGTCTACCGCGCCGAGCACCCGACAACCGAAGTCATTGGCGTGGATATCGACCCCGACTATGCCGCGGTAGCCAGCCAGCATTGCACGCGGGCAATGGCGGCCAACATCGAGACCATGCCCGACGAGGCATTTGCCGAACTGTTTCCCAGCGATTGCTGGGTTTTCGGCGACTGCCTGGAGCATCTGCACGACCCCTGGAAGGTCATGAAGCGGGTCCGTGAGCACATCGACCCGGCCGGCTGCATGCTGATCTGCATTCCCAACGCCCAGCACTGGAGCGTGCAATGGCGGCTGTTGTCAGGCAATTTCCGGTATGAAGATCAAGGCCTGATGGACCGCACCCATATTCGCTGGTTCACCCGCCAGACCTTGCTGGAAATGTTTGCCGACACCGGCTGGCAGATCGCCCAGGGCATGACTCGCAACATTGCCTCGCCGGCCGAAGCTCAGAGCCTGCAGGCAGTGCGCGCGTTCGCAACGGCCAGTGGCCTCGACCCGGATCAGGCCGAGCGTGACGCCAAGCCGTTTCAGTACATGTTTTCATTGCGTCCGCACTGAAGCACCCCTGCGCTGGCAGGCAGACAAGCCAAGCGCAGGCCTGCCCGGCGCCTGCGCGCCAGACTCAGCGGCCGAACTGGCTCAGCACCTCGCGCTGAATCTTCACAAACGCATCGAGATAAGCCTGCTGGCCGGCCTGCCGGTAGGCTTTTTTCAGCGCATCGGCAGTAATCGCCTGATCGCGGAAGCGGCTGAACACCGAGAACCAGGGCATGGCAAACGGGTCCCAGGCATGGGTCTTGAAGACCCCCGAACTGCACAGCATCGAAGCGATGCCTTCGGCCACAAACACCTTGCGTTGGACACCGTCGCCGTAGGTGGTCGGCGTGTTCAAGCCGTCGGTAAGCGCGTCGCCATGGGGCCGCTCGCCCCAGTGATAAAGCAGATCAGCGATGGCCAGCCAGGCACGCCAGTACCGGGGCCGTGCCACCACATAATTGCTGAAGACGATCGTCGATGAATCCATCACAAGGCTACTCATATCGGTCGGATAGCCGATGCGCGCAAAGAACTGCTGCGCGGACTGATCGACGCCAGGGTAGACCACCCCGGCCCCTTCGTAGACATGACGAAAGAACATGCCAACGTCGGGCTGGGCGCAAAAGAGATAGACATCGCTGGCCGCACCGTCAGCCTGCACCAGAGCGCGCACCTCGGCGCTGCCCAGCTGGGTCTTGGCACGAAACTTCGGTGAGAAAAATCCGTAGTAAGCCTGCTCATCAAGCTCGTGGCTGTGCAGCCAGCGCCGCACCGGCCAGAGTTCATACCAGTCGGGCCGTGCATTGGCCATGTTATCGAGCACGGTAAAGCCATCCTCGGCAGACCGGGTCGCCTCTGAGTAGGCGATATGCATCAGGTGCACTGGCGGCGTAGAAGGGCTGCCAGCGGCGGCCGGGGCGGGCCTGCGAGCCGATTCGGGCGCTGCTGCCGGGGCGGAGCCCTGGGGCGGCCTTGGCGCCGGTTCATGAGCCTGTTCAAGAGCCGGCTTGAGGGCCGATCCGGGGACCGGCGTGGGCGTCAACTGACGCTGATCGAGCGGGGCAACCGTAACAATAGACATGGGCGGGGAGCGTTTCCGTATCTGGCGGGTCGTACAGACCCCTAGTAGATACCGAAACCCTCCCCGCCCATCACGGGAAAACCCGCCGTGCGCTGGCCTAGTTTCCGCCCAGGCGCGTCAGTACATTCTCGGCAATGCGGCAGGCCATTTTCTGCGGCGCGCCGGTACCGGTACAGCCGACCAGGGGGCGGAAGTAATCGGTGGAGCCAAAGTTGAAGACAGTGCCGCCATTGGGCCGGGTGAAGGTGGATATCACCGCATTGGGGCCCTCGGTGCCGGTCAGGTTTGGTCCCTGGCCAGTGAAGCCGGCATTGGTGGACGGGCTGTCCCAGCCGGCCGGCAAGGCGGTGTAGGCCAGAATCTGCGTGCCAGCCGGCGCGCCATCAGTACCCGTAGGTACTGGCTTGCCGTTGACGAACCGCACATCCAGACCATCGCTTTCGTAGCGATGAATCTGATCATCACCACCGAACTTCGCGCCCTGGGTAGCGCCCGTGCCTTCGAAGGCCCAGTGCGAGGGCTGATAGATCGTGTAGTCCTCGTTGATCAGCGTTGGCTGCGTCTGATGATTGACATAGCCGCCCTTGAAGTAGGACGCGCCGATGGTGCGGGTTTCGTTGTCAAACTCGAACCAGTTGGCTTCATCGGTGCCGCTGGTGCGCTTGCCTTTGAGCAGGCCCAGCGCCTGGCCGTATTGATCGGTCACCTTATGGGTACGCCACCACATGGTGTTGCCCGACATGATGGCTGCGTTGCCGCCGGCATCAATGAACCGATCGAGTTCATCGCGCATGCTCTGCGACCAGTACTCGTCGTGGCCAACCGTGACAAATGCCTTGTAGGGCGACAACACGCCGGAACTGGCGTGCAAGTCGTCACCGGCCAGGTATTCGAGGGCAATGTTGCGCGACTCGGCCCAGCGAATGAACTCGACCACACCAAGCATCAGATCATTGCCATTGCCGTAGCGGATTTCGCTGGGGCGGCGCATCGAAACAACTTCGGCCTTGATGCCATTGCTTGAATTATAGGTATACGCACTCTTGCCACCCCAGGGGTTGTACATCTGGGAGGTATCGAAGGGCGGCTGGAAGACCAGCTTGCTGACCGACCCCGGGGTGCGGTTCTTGACCACAAATGAGAGCCACGACACGCCGCCGTCAGGCGACGTGAAACGCGCCTTGTAATAACCCGTGCTCCAGCTTTCCGGCACATCGAGGGTATAGCTGACGGGCCAGTTGCAGCAGTTTTCCCAGGCGTTCTTGGGGATGAATTGCTTGCTGATGCTGATCGTGCGGTCCAGCACCTGCTGATCGGTTTCGCCAACTCGCCAGACCCTCATGTTGGCGTTGCGCAGTACGCCGGTCTGTCCGGAGTTATCGGACACATGAAACGTGATTTTTTGCCCTGCGAAAACCGAATTGCAGTTTGTATAGGCATCAATGGTGGCGCCGATCTGGGTCGGGTTTTCACCCGTATTCGGCGCTGTGCCGCCCGTGGCCGGTGCCGCACACGATTCGGCAATGGTTACCGGCGGTGGACCAGCCGGCGGCGTGGGGCCAGCCGGCGGGGCCGGCGGCGGCGTGCCACCGTTATCGTCTCCGCCACCGCCGCCACAAGCTGCCACGGTCATGGCAATGGCCAGTGTTGCCAGGCATGCCTTGAGCGCCCCTGAACCGACCGCATGGGTGCGGCCCGGATCGGCGCGATCGGCCTGTGCGTCTTGAGCGGCGGGATGAAGAGTTGGTGGGGTAAGCGGAACGGGATGAGCGGAGCGAGTCAAGAGTGTCAGCCTTTGAGTTTTTATGAGCACCAATTAAGCGCAAATACTACTTGAGAACAAGAAGGTAGCTGAATAAGCGACCAAACCGCTGTGAGTTCGGTCACGTTGACACAAAATCCGCCAACTTCTTTGACAAACCCGGTCGATTCCAGCCTGCCGGACCGGTGTATATGGCTGCCCAAGCACCCCATCTGCGGTATCCTCGCGCCATGTCAAACTCCAGCTTCTTCTTCGCCCAGACCTGCGCAGCCGGTCGGCGGGCGCTCCGGTGACGCCATGGCCCGCAAAGTCTTTGTAAAAACCTACGGTTGTCAGATGAATGAATATGACTCTGACAAAATGGTCGATGTGCTCGGCGATGGCGAGCACATGGAGCGCACCAACTCGCCCGACGATGCCGATGTGGTGTTGTTCAATACCTGTTCAGTGCGTGAAAAGGCCCAGGAGAAGGTGTTTTCCGAGCTGGGCCGGATGCGCGCGCTCAAGCTCGAACGCCCCGACATGATCATCGGTGTTGGCGGCTGCGTGGCCAGCCAGGAAGGCGAGGCCATTGTGCGCCGCGCGCCTTATGTCGATCTGGTGTTCGGGCCGCAAACCCTGCACCGCCTGCCGCAGATGATTCAGGCCCGCCGCAGCTCGGGCAAATCGCAGGTCGACATCAGCTTTCCGGAAATCGAAAAGTTCGACCATCTGCCGCCGGCCACGGTCAACGGTGCCTCCGCCTTCGTGTCGATCATGGAAGGCTGCAGTAAATACTGCAGCTTCTGCGTGGTGCCCTACACGCGCGGCGAGGAGGTCTCGCGGCCGCTGGTTGACGTGCTGACCGAAATCGCTGATCTCACCTCCCAGGGGGTACGGGAAATCACCCTGCTGGGTCAGAATGTCAACGCCTGGCTGGCGCCGGTTGAGGCCGACAGCGACGAGACCGATGGCGCGGCCGGTGAGGTCGACTTCGCCACCATGCTCGACTATGTTGCCGAGATGCCCGGTGTCGAACGCATTCGCTACACAACCTCGCATCCGCGCGAGTTCAGCCAGCGCCTGATCGACGCCCACGCCCGCCTCGACAAGCTGGCCAACCATGTCCATCTGCCGGTGCAATCCGGCTCGGACCGCGTGCTGGCCGCCATGAAACGCGGCTACACCGCGCTGGAATTCAAATCGATCATCCGCCGGCTGCGCCGCAACGATCCGAACCTGAGCATCGGCTCGGACTTCATCGTCGGCTTTCCCGGTGAGACCGATCAGGACTTTCAACAGACGATGGCGCTGGTGGAAAGCGTGGGCTTCGACCATTCCTTCAGCTTCATCTACAGCGCCCGGCCCGGCACCCCGGCCGCCGCGCTCGAAGACAATACGCCGCATCAGGTCAAGCTGACGCGGCTGCAACATCTGCAGCAAACCATCGCCGACAACGCCATGCGTATCAGCGAATCCATGGTGGGCACCCGGCAGCGCATTCTGGTGGAAGGGCCGGCCAAGAAAGACCCCCGCGAACTGTCGGGCCGCACCGGCAACAACCGGGTAGTCAACTTTGCCGGACCCAGTTCGCTGATTGGCTCTATGATTGAGATCGGCATTGTCGAGGCCTTGCCTCACTCACTGCGCGGAGAATCGGTAGTCGACTAATGAAACGGCTCAGGGGCAACCAGACAACAAGTTCATGGAGCAGCACCAGACCGGGCCCAGCGCCCGTCCGGCTGCTGGGCGCGTTGCTTGGCGCAAGCCTGTGCGGCTCTGGCAGCGCCTTTGCGGCCAGTATTGCCATTGATCCACCCCCGGCCCGAGTGCAACCGCTGGGCCCGGCGGCGCCCGGTGTGGTCGATTTTGCGCGCAACGCTGCGACCGAAATCGAGGCCTTCAGCCCGCTGGCCCGGCTGCTCAACGAAGCCAACAAGCTCG
>CAXBNM010000204.1:0-8443 GCA_963976885.1 uncultured Burkholderiaceae bacterium | reverse complement strand
CAATGACCAGCGTTGTCCGGTTGGCCATGATGCGCTCCAGCGCCTCCTGCACTTCGCGCTCGGTGCGCGAATCCAGCGCCGAGGTGGCCTCATCGAGCAACAGAATCGGCGGGTCTTTGAGCAAGGCACGGGCAATTGCCATGCGCTGGCGCTGACCGCCCGAGAATTTGGTCCCGCGCTCGCCCACCTCGTGATCGAGACCACCGGGCAAGCTGCGCACATGCTCTTCGAGCGCCGCGCCACGCAGCGCCGCCCAGACCTGATCGTCGGTGACATCGCCAACCGCACCAAAGGCGACATTGCCGCGCACGGTGTCATTGAACAACACCACATCCTGACTGACCAGACCGAACTGCTCGCGCACGTCCTCCAGAACGATGTCGTTGATCGGCGTGCCATCGAGCAAAATGCGCCCACTGCTCGGATGCACCAGCCGCGGCAGCAGATTGATCAGAGAACTCTTGCCGGCGCCCGACGGACCGACCAACGCCACCACTTCACCGGCGCCGATCGTCAGGTTGATGTCGTGCAACGCGTTGATCTCGGCTTCGCGGTAGCGGAAGTCGACATTCTCGAAACGCACTTCACCACGCGAGCGGCCGATTTTAAGGGTGCCGGTATCTTTTTCTGCCTGCTGATCGAGCAAGCGGAATACCGCTTCGGCAGCAGCCAGGCCGCGTTGCAATTCGGCGTTGATATCGGCCAGGTGCTTGAGCGGGGCAAGCAACATCAGCATCGCGGTAATGAAGGACACAAAGCCGCCCACACTGGTCTGCCCGTTCATCGACTGGACCATCGCAATGGTGACCACCACAGAGACCGCCACCGCCGCACACAATTGCGTGATGGGCACCGTGGCGCTGCCGGCAATCGTCATGCGCATCGCAAAGCCACGCAGCTTTTCGGCGGTTCTTTCAAACAACCGCCCCTCTTGCGCATAGCCGCCGAAAATCTTCACCACCTTGTAGCCGTGCACCGCCTCTTCGACCACCCGGGTCAGTTCACCGGTGTATTCAAGATTGCGGCGCGACAACTCGCGCATCCGCTTGCTGTACACGCTGATCACGAACGCGGTTGCCGGAATCAGCAGCAACGCCACCAGGGTCAGCTTCCAGTTCAGGTAGAGCAGCCAGCCCAGCAGGCCCATCACGACCAGAGTGTCTTTGACCAGCACGGTCAGCGTCCGCGTGGCCGCGCCGGTGACATTGGTGACTTCGAAGACAATTTTGGAGATCAGCAACCCGGACGCTTCGCGCTCGAACTCTTCGGCCGGCAGGCGCAACATGTGCATGAACATCTTGCGACGCAGATCGATCAACACCTTGTTGGCTACCCAGGCCAGCGCATAGTTGCTGCCGAAGGTGGCAATGCCGCGCACCAGAAATATGCCAATCAGCGCGGTCGGTACGATCCAGATCGGAATGCCGCCGTCGTTGACGAAGCCGTCGTCAAGCAAAGGCTTCATCAGCGCCGGAAACAAGGGTTCGGTCGCAGCCGCGATGATCATGCCGACCAGGGCCAGCACAAACCCGGCCCGATACGGCAACGTATGGGCCAGCAGGCGCTTGTAAACGTACCAACTATCTTTCAATGAGGCTCCTGAGCATTCATTGGGCCGCCTGCGCGGCTGGCGAGGCGCCCTGACCCGCTCCAACCCGGCGATAGTGGCGCCGGCTCAGATCGAGGCCGAACCACGACTCCAGTTTCATTTTCAACAATAGCCGCTTCTCGCGGCTGGTCGGCTCGTGATCGGCATCGGGGCCGAAATCGTTATCGGCATGATCGGCCAGCCAGCTCTGCATGACCGCCGGGTGCGAGCCCTCGAAGCGGCGCAGCATGCGCGGGTCGATCCGGTAGCGATCGAAGCGGTGATCGTCGTTCCAGTACTTGCCGACCGCGGCCAGCTTTTCCTGCATCATGTACGCCGGGCGTACATGACCGTAGTGATAAATGGTTTCGTCCAGCACCACCGCCCGCGGATACCGCAAGCGCTTGTTGTTGCCGTCACTGACCGCAAAGAACAAGCCGTCGGGGGAATAGGCGCGACAGGTATTGCGAATGATGCGCACCGCAGTGCGGTACCAGCCCGGCCCGACCGCCAGCCAGTCGGGACTGCCGAAAAAATGATGGTAGTGAAACGCAAACGCCTCGACATTCTGGTCGTCGGCGTAACGGTCGAGCGCCGCGCTGATGCCGGCCAGATCCTGCTCATGCAAGACCTCATCACCTTCCAGATAAAACGCCCACTGACCGTTGCAACAGTAGTGAGCAATCATCTTTTGCTGCCCGTAGACAAAGCCACGGCTGCGCATCGCTTCATTCCAGACGGTGTCGATGATGCGCAGCTTGGGCTCATTCATCGCCAGCAGGCGCTCCCGGGTGTCATCCTGACCCGCGCCGAGCGCAATGACGAATTCATCGCAAACAGGCAGCACCGAACGAATACTCTCTTCAAACGGATAGCCCAGACGCCGGGCATCGCGCAGAAAAGTGAATCCGCTCAGTCGTATGGGGGGCGCGGCCTGTTCAGCCATAGTCGAGTTCCACACTGGCATTATCAAGCCAGTCGCGCAGATTGATCAGCAAATTGTCGTCTACGCGCAAACGCCAGTTGGACGCCAGGCGCACCCGACACTCGGCGCCCGCAGTGGAATACTCGATTTCGACCGGGCAACCCGGTTCATCGGCCGGCGCCACGAACGCCTCGATGTGCTGGCGCAGTTGCCGACTGCAGGCATTGCCATTGAGCCGCACCCGCAAGCGCCGCGCAAACTCATGGCGGGCGGCGGCCAGGTCGAGCACCTTGTCGGCAACGACGCGCATGCCACCGGAATAGTCGTCCCGCGACACTTTGGCCGATATCACAAGCAATTCATCTTCGCGAATGATGCGGCGGTGTTGCTCAACCAGTTCGCTGTAAATGGCTATGTCGACGCTGCCGGTGCTGTCATCGAGCGTGACGAACACCATCTTGCCGCGCCGGGTGTTCTGCACCCGCACCTCGGTGACGATGCCGGCGAGCAGCAAGGTCTGCTGCTGCGGCGCCAAGGTACCCAGACGCGTCGAGGCAAAGCGGCGCACTTCCTTGGCGTAACCATGAAACAAATGACCGGACAGAAAGAAGCCGAGCGCCGCTTTTTCTTCCTGCAGGCGCTGGCGTTCGGTGAACGGCGGCACATCGCGCCAGACGGGCGCATCGGCGCCGGTTTCCTCTTCGCCGCCAAACAGACTGACCTGGTTGACCGAGGCGGCCGCCACTTCGGCCAGTTCCATGGCCGGCCCGACATTGGCCAGCAAGCGGGCCCGGTTGTCTTCAAGCCGGTCGAACGCGCCGGCCCGGATCAAGGCCTCCAGCGAGCGCTTGTTCATGAGGCGACGGTCGACCCGTCGGCAAAAATCGAACAGATCGACGTAAGGCCCGTTCTGACGTTCGTTGACCGCACTGGCAATCGCAGCCTCGCCGGCCCCTTTGATGGCGCCCAGACCGTAGCGCACGGTGCGATCACCCACCGCCTTGAACGACCACAACGACTCGTTGATGTCGGGCGGCAGGATCTCGACCTTGTTGTCGATGGCATCGCGCACGAACAGTTTCACCTTGTCGGTGTCGTTCATGTCCGAGGACAAGGTACCGGCGTAGAACTCCGACGGGTAATGCGCCTTGAGCCAGGCGGTCTGATAGGTAACGACCGCGTAGGCAGCGGTGTGCGACTTGTTGAAACCGTACTCGGCAAACATCGCCATCAGGTCAAACAACTGATTGGCGAGCTTTTCGTCGTAATTGCGTTTGAGCGCACCAGCGACGAAGATGTCGCGGTGCTTGGCCATTTCTTCGGCCTTTTTCTTACCCATCGCCCGGCGCAGCAAGTCGGCGCCGCCGAGCGTGTAGCCGCCGATGATCTGGGCGATCTGCATCACCTGCTCCTGATACACGATCACGCCGTAAGTCGGCTCGAGCGTGGCGGTCAGGTCGGGGTGGAAGTAATCGATTTCCTGCTGGCCTTTCTTACGCAGGATGAAGTCATCGACCATGCCCGAGCCGAGCGGACCCGGTCGGTACAAGGCCAGCACAGCAATGATGTCCTCAAAGCGGTCGGGCGCAAGCTTTTTGAGCAGCTTTTTCATCCCGTCGCTTTCCACCTGGAACACCGCGGTGGTGTTCGCATCGCGCAGGATCTGATAGGCGGCCGGGTCGGTGAATTCCAGATCGTTCAGATCGAGTTTGAGATCGGGGTGGCGCTCGTTGATCTCGTCGACCGCGTACTGAATGATGGTCAGGTTGCGCAGGCCGAGAAAGTCGAACTTGACCAGCCCGACCGCCTCGACGTCATCCTTGTCGTACTGACTGACCACGCCCGACTCGGCGCCCGGTGGCCGGTACAAGGGCGTGAAGTCGGTGAGCTTGCCCGGCGCAATCAGCACGCCACCGGCGTGCATGCCGACATTACGAATCAGATCTTCGAGCGGCTCGGCCAGCGCCAGCAGCCCGCGTACCTCGTCTTCGTTGGCTTCGCGCTCGGCCAGTTGCGGCTCAGCCTCGCGGGCCTTGGCCAGCGACAGCGGTTTGTTCTGCACCACCGGAATCAGCTTGGAGAGCTGATCGCAGAAGTTGTAGCCCATGTCGAGCACCCGGCCGGTATCGCGAATGACCGCCTTCGAGGCCATGGTGCCGAAGGTGACGATTTGCGAAACCGCCTGCGCCCCGTAGCGCTCGCGCACATAGTCGATGACCATGTAGCGCTTGTCCTGACAGAAGTCGATATCGAAGTCAGGCATCGATACCCGTTCCGGGTTCAGGAAGCGCTCGAACAGCAGCGCGTAGGGGATCGGATCGAGATCGGTAATACCGAGCGCAAAGGCCACCAGCGAGCCGGCACCAGACCCCCGGCCCGGCCCGACCGGCACGCCATTGAGCTTGGCCCAGTTGATGAAGTCGGCAACGATCAGGAAGTAACCGGGAAAGCCCATCTCGACGATGGTTTCGCATTCATGCTCAAGACGCGCCTCGTACTGCTCACGCACCGCCTCGCGCTCGGCCTCGTCGGGGAACAAGGCCTCCATGCGCTCGCGCAGGCCGGCGCGGGCCTCCTGGACCATGAATTCGTCCAGACTCACGCCCTCGGGAGTCGGGAAGGCCGGCAATTGCGGTTTGCCCAATGTCATCGGCAGATTGCAGCGCCGGGCAATTTCAACCGCATTGGCCAGCGCCTCGGGCAGATCGGCAAAGCGTTCGGCCATTTCGGCCTGGCTGAGCATGTATTGCGCCGGCGTAAAGCGCTTGGGGCGACGCTTGTTGGCCAGGATTTCGCCATTGGCGATACAGACGCGCGCCTCGTGCGCACGGAACTCGTCGGGGGTCAGGAATTGCACCGGATGGGTGGCCACCACCGGCAACTCGAGCCCTGCGGCCAGCGTGGCTGCCGCGCGCACATGATCTTCGTCTTCGGCGTGCTCGGCCCGCTGCAGTTCAATGTAATAGCTGCCCGGAAAGCGTGCCGCCCACTGCTGGGCCAGCGTACGCGCATGCTCGTCGCGACCGGCCAGCAAGGCCTGGCCGACGTCGCCGCCGGCAGCGCCGGACAACACGATCAGGCCGCTGTTGTCGACATCGGGTTCATCGAACCAGGCCGGATCGAGTTCGGCCCGGCCGCGCCATTCGTTGTCGAGCCAGGCGCGCGACAGCAGTTCGCACAGGCGCAGGTAACCGGCCTCGTTGCGCACCAGCAGCAACAGGCGAAACGGGCGATCCCGGTCATCGTGGTTGCTGAGCCAGCAATCGGCACCGCAGATCGGCTTGAGACCGGCCTTGCGGGCGCTGCGGTAGAACTTGACCCAGCCAAACAAGTTGCCCAGATCGGTGACCGCCAGCGCGGGCTGGCCGTCGGCGGCGGCCTTGGCCACCAGCGACTTGTGGCGCACGATGGAGTCGATGACCGAATACTCCGAATGCACCCTGAGATGAACAAAGGTAGGTTCGGCAGCGGGCTGCTCTGTCACGGTCACTTCAGCCATCGGCCCTGGCATTCCTGGTTCGTTGTGGGTATCCGCGCATTCTACCCGTCAGCGGCCCCGAACTCAGTGCAGCTTGCCCAATGCCGCCAGGGCAATTCGCTCCCCGTAAAGCTGCCCGGTTTCAAGGTCTCCGGAGGGCGGGCTTTGCTCGGGCGGCACATTGTCCGCCTGCGCCATGACGCCCAGATACGAGCCGACCCGGTTCACCGCTTCCGGGTCCCCCGGATCGGCCGCCGGCATCAGCCCGGTGCCCACCCAGCTCATCCCGTGCTGCATCGCCAGGGTCACGAAATACATCAGGGTCGAGAACTTGTCGCCGCTCATCGCCAGCGAACAGGTGAAACCGCCGGCAATCTTGTTCTTCCAGCCCTGACTGAACCAGATTTTCGAGGTTTCGTCGGCAAAAGTTTTGAACGCCCCTGACGGCCCCCCCATATAGGTGGGCGAGCCAAACACGATGGCTCGCGCTGCGCCCAGCACCTCCCAGTCGGCGGGCTGCAGCGCGCTGACATCAATCAGGCGGGCCTCGACGCCATCAACACCATCGGCCCCCTCACAGACCGCCTCGGCGATTTTGCGGGTGTGGCCATAACCGGAATGAAAAGCAATGACAACCGAAACAACATCTTTTGTCATGGCTTGGCCTGCAAACAAACGATACGCATGAAAACTCCAAAAATTGTCGTGAAGTGAAAAATGCCGCCGGCCAGTCTTGCGGCGCGCCGGCAGAAAGATACGGGGTCGGGCCGTTCCGCGCCCGCCCCTGACGACCACTACGCTCAGTGCGCAGCGGGTGTCGCCGGTCCGGCCAGATCGAAGAACAAGACCTCGGCCTGCTGGCCGCCGCTGATTGTCACCGTCAGGTCCTGGCCATCCTCGCCGGCCAGTTTGACTGCATCACCGGCTTGCAGCGCGACCTCATTAACCTGCGCCGAGCCCTGCACCACGTGCAAATACCCGGCCCGCCCGGCAGCCAATACCTGGGTGACGCTCTCGGCACCGTCGAACAGACCGGCATACAAGCGCATATCCTGATGCACGACGACCGCTTCCGGTTCGCCATGGCCCGAGGCAATCAGCTGCAGGCTACCGCGCTTGGTGGCCGCAGAAAAATGCCGCTCCTCATAGCCCGGTGTCAGCCCTGCCTCGCGTGGCTCGATCCAGATCTGCAGAAAATGAACGGGCGCCCCGCGCTGCGGATTGAATTCCGAATGCTGCACGCCGGTGCCGGCCGTCATGCGCTGCACATCGCCGGGACCGATGGTTGAGCCGTTACCCATGCTGTCTTTGTGGGCGAGCTGGCCATCGATCACATAACTGATGATTTCCATATCGCGGTGACCATGGGTGCCGAACCCCTGCCCCGGATCGACCCGGTCTTCATTGATCACCCGCAACGAGCTGAAGCCCATATGGCGCGGGTCAAAGTAATTGGCGAACGAAAAACTGTGCGCACTGCGCAACCAGCCGTGATCTGCCTGGCCGCGGTCTGCCGCTTTACGAAGTTCAAACATTTTGATCTCCCGATGAAGGTATGACTTGAATATTGGACTTGTTTCCCCGCCTCAGCAGACGATACAGTTGTACTCATCATTCAAAACTTTTGAATGATCTATCCAGCACCGCTACACCCGTCCAATGACTCTGAATCTGGAAGGCGTGCTGCTCCTCGATGCAATTGCCCGCGCCGGCAGCTTCGCGCAGGCCGCGCGCGATCTGGGCAAGGTGCCCTCGGCGCTGACTTATTCGGTGCGCCAGCTCGAAGAAGATCTCGACGTCCTGCTGTTTGACCGGCGCGGCCGCCGCGCCACACTGACCCCGGCCGGGCGCACCTTGCTGGCCGACGGCCGCCGGCTCCTTGGCGATGCCGACGCCCTGGTCAAACGCGTGCAACAGATCGGCTCGGGCTGGGAAACGGATTTACGCATCGGCGTTGACGCACTGATCTCCTTTGAGGCCATTGCCCCCTTGCTGGCCGACTTTGACCGGCTCGGCGCCCCGACCCGGCTGCGCCTGACCTACGAGGTCTTCAACGGCACCTGGCATGCGCTCTGCGAAGATCGTGTTGACCTCGCGCTGGGTGCCAGCGGTGCGCAGCCGCCACCACTGGCCAGCCCGGTGCCGACCGGGGGCAGTGCTTACAGCGCGCCGCTGGGCTCGGTGGCCTTTGTGTTCTGCGTCGCCGCGAACCATCCGCTGGCCGCCACGGACCCCGACCAGGCGCTGAGCGTGGCGCAGCTGCGCGCCCACCGGGCCGTCGTACTGGCTGATTCGTCAGGACCACTGGCTGGTACCGCGACGGGCCTGAGTGTCGGCATCGTGCCCGGTCAGAGCTGCATCACCGTGGCCACCATGGAGCAGAAAATCCGGGCTCAACTGGCCGGGCTCGGCGTGGGCTATCTGCCCGAACCGTTCGCACGCCCCTGGTTGC
>CAXBNM010000203.1:0-8460 GCA_963976885.1 uncultured Burkholderiaceae bacterium | reverse complement strand
GCAGCGGTACGATTTCGTCCTGGTAATGGCGGGCAATATCGTAGGCACTACGATAGCCGGCATAGGCTTGCCTGACTTCAGATCGAGCCTCAATAGCGGTCTGCGCAGCTTCATTCATCGCTTGCCGATAGATGCCATCGGCTCTGGCCACTTTGGTGCCGCCCCAGTCGAACAGCGGCAACTCAAAGCCGATCTCCCAGCCCGTCTGGCGAGGTTCCTCATTGGAACTGTTGTAGACAGTGCCCACTTCCAACACGTTGATGAAGCGGTTGGTGCGCACCATGCCAAGGTTCTGAGCCTGTTGTTCGACATTGATTCGCGCTGCCTGGACATCGAGCCTTTGTGCCAGGGCAGCCTTGACGGCGTCCGGGTATTGGCCTGGCTCTTCGGGCAGGAGCGGCAACCGATCGGGTAGACGATAGGAGGCGCTGTCACCGTACAAGGCCAGTAATCGAGTCAGGCGCTCGCGCGCCGCCAGCGCGGCATTTTCGGCGCGCGCGAGATTGACCGCAGCATCGGCGTAGGCACTCTGTTCGCGAGCCTGCTGCAGTTTGCTGAAGTTCCCTATTGTGAGCATGCGCCGGGCCAGATCGGCGCTGACATCGGCCACGTCCAGTACCTTGCGCATGTAAAGGGCACTTTCCTGCGTCGAGACTGCCTCGATCCAGGCTTTGCGCGTCTGGCTGGCCAGGTCCAGTACCTGCAGCGCCACGTCTTGTTGCACCCGTGCCAGACGTCGGGATTCCATTTTGTTGATCGTTGGCAGAAAGAACAGTTGCGCCAGATTGAAATGAAAGCCGCGCTCAATCTCGCGCTCAGAACCTCGCCGAGTCTTGCCAAAGGTGAAGCCCGGATTGCTCAGCCGCCCGGCTTGAACTCGTTCGGCCTCGGTAATGCCAAGTGCTTCAAAGCCGGCTTGCAGGCTGCGATTGTTCAATAAGGCTATTTGCACCGCGCTGTCGGCGCTCAGGGGGGCGGCAAGCAGTTCGGCTATACGTGCATCGACCTCGTCGCGCTCAGCGTCACTACGAACCCAACGCACTTCCTTGTCGAGGGTTTCAGCGGTGATCTGCTCGACCGGGCCAAAACCGCGGTCCTCGCTGAGGGCGGCACAGCCCGTGGTCAGAATCACCAGGGTGCCGAGAACGGCCATTCGCGAGATCTTCATTTTGTCTCCGGTGCAGGTTGCGGATGCATGCCAGGCATTGAATGGGGCGCGGTCTCTGATGTGCTTGCTTCACGCTCGACGGGCTCCTGAGCCTGACGCAAGTAGGTGCGCCACCCACCGATCTCTCCGACGCGCTGGTTTGCGGCAACCCAGTTGCCTGGTTCGTGATCTTCATCGGCCGAATAGGTGTTCAACGACGATTCATAGGCCACCTCGTCGCTGATTGCATCGGTGTTGAAGGGGTCAGCGTTGGCAGAGCTCAGGCCGAGCGTACCGGCCAGTCCGAGGGCTAACGGCAAAAGTGTTCTCACGCGCATAGGGCTTCGTTGGGTAGTGGGTCGGTCAATGTGCCGCTACGATGTCGCGAGCCGAAACAAGTCACTTGGTGACAGCCCGATCACAACCACATCGTCAGCACGGCATGGATCTTCCCCGGGCATTTTGCTGCCCGGTTCGACCAGATAAGTTGAGATAGTAGGGGGGCAAACCCGTCAGAGAACCGACGGCCAGATTACATTTCTGTCATCTCGGCCAGTGGCCACTGAAGCCGGACCCGGAACAAACCGGCCGCATGACTGGCGCTGGCCTGACCGCCGTGCACCAGCATGATTGATTGCACGATTGATAAGCCCAGCCCCAGGCCTGCATTGGGTGCATTGTCGGCATCCGGATGGCGGGCGAAGCGGTCGAACAAGCGGTCCACTTGCGCTTGCGTCATGGTTTGCAGACTCGGATTGATCACTTCGATTTCTGCTTCGTTTGCGGTACTGTTCAGGGTCAGATCGATTGCCGCTCCGCAGGGGGCGTACCGTACGGCGTTGGTCAGCAAATTGGTGATTGCCCGGCGTAGCATCAACGCGTTGCCTGGTGCGCAGAGGTGGCCATGCACGGTGATGGTCTGCTCCTTCTCGGAAGCAACCAGTTCAACATATTCGACCACCTCACTGGCAATCCGGCTGACATCGATATTCTCAAGCGGTGTTGTGCTGACTGCCTGCTCGGCACGGGCAATGAACAACATGTCGGCAACCATGCGTTGCAGGCGGGTCAGTTCTTCAAGTCCCTGATGCAGCGTTTCGCGGTATTCGTCAATCGTGCGTTCTTTGGAGAGCATCACCTGAGTTTGGGTGAGCAAGGCATTGACGGGCGTGCGCAACTCATGAGCAATATCGGCACTGAAATGCCGAAGTGAGCCAAACGATGTCTGCAAGCGGGCAAGCATCTGATTGAGACTGTTGATCAATCCTCGTATTTCTACTGGAGCGTTCTCCACCGATAGCGGCGTGCCGAGGGCCTGTGCCGTCATGTTCTCGGCTTCCCGTCCAACCCGGGCCAGTGGTGCCAGCGCGCGAGATGTCGCCCACCAGGTCAATACCGCTATCAGCGCAGCGCCCGCCAGTCCGATAAGAATCAGCACATTGCGTAGATTGCTCACCAAATTCCTGGTTTCGGTAACGTCGATCGCCACAACAACCTCGACGGCGGGCGACGGGGCGCTACTCATGCGATGGGAAAGGTGGCGCATCTCCCAACTGCGCCGGTTGGCCAGGTAAGACATCTGCAGATCTGACTGATGCTCTGACTCGGCCTCGTGCTGTTCGACATGCTCGACCAGCGCCTGCTCGGGGCGCAACAACCACACGTTATCGATCAGCACGCCTATGTCGAGATCGTCGTGGCCGATTTCGGTGGCGCGAATGCGTCGCAATGATTCGCTGAGTTGTTCAGGCTGGTTGATATCAGCCAGCAACTGCCGGACGGCTTCGGTTTTGCTGACCAGTTCTCTGGCGTCACGGGATTGCACCATCTGGCTGATCACAACAAACAAGACCGTGCCGAGCAGCCCGAGAATCAGTAAGGTGCCGAGGCCAAAATAGAGCGACAAGCGTCCGGCAAGCGAATCTTGTGACCAACCCGGGTTACGCATTGTGGCGCCCCGCTCAGGGACGCTTCTCCATGATGTAGCCGAAGCCTCTGACGGTGTGAATCAGTCGGGAAGGGTAGGGATCATCGATCTTGGCGCGCAGGCGACGGATGGCAACCTCGACAACATTGGTGTCGCTGTCGAAATTGATATCCCAGACATTTTCGGCAATCAGGGTGCGTGACAGAACCTCGCCCTGGCGCCGCATCAGCAATTCGAGCAAGGCGAACTCCTTGGCGGTCAGACGGATGAGCTGATCGGCCCGTGTGACTCTTCGCGCAATGATGTCAACCTCCAGATCGGCCAGGCTCAGGCGGGGCTTCTCCAGCGCGGTGCCGCGGCGCAGCATGGCTCGCACTCTGGCCAGCAATTCAGAAAACGCAAAGGGTTTGATCAGATAGTCGTCGGCGCCCAGTTCGAGGCCATGCACACGATCTTCGACCAGATCGCGAGCCGTCAGGAAAATGACGGGTGTCTGTCGGTTCTGGCGCAACTGGGCCAGCACATCCCAACCGCTCATGCCAGGCAGACCAACGTCAAGAATGATGACATCGTACGTGTTCTCGAGTGCCTGATGCAGCGCGTCTGGACCATTGCTGGCCCAGTCCACCACGAAGCCTGACTCGGAAAAGCCTTTGACCAGATAACTTCCGGCGCTGCGTTCGTCTTCGGCAATCAGGAGACGCATGGGGTGACCTTGATCAAGGGGGGCGTTGAAAGTCCCGAGTTTAGCCGATGGATTCTGTTCCGGCGGCCAGATTACCAATCTGTAATGCGCGCGTCATCTGCGTGCCAGTTAGCCATAGTCAGACTTGGGACCTGTGTTCATGAGGAATCTGTGCCTTGAGATCAGCTCGCCGGCCCCTGCATCAATTGGCTCGTGCTGCGCGCCAATGGCGTGAGCGCAGGCATTTTTTCGCAGCAACAGATGTGGGCGCGCCCTTTTTTGGCCAGTTTCAGACGTACTGGGAGGCGCGCCGGTATGCGCAGCGCTATTGCGCGCGGGTTGCTTACGAACTGGTGCATGGGGTCCATCTTTGCACCATGAGTGAACGAGACTGTCTGACCTCCGAAGCCGTAAACAGATTGGAAGAGATTGCCTATCCTGGAATTCGGGTGGCTCGGTTGAGTTGCCAGGGGCCGTGTACGGCGTGGTGGCTTGCCCCCATGGAGCAAGATGGCCCGGAACGGGTCTGGACGAATTTGAGTGGACCATTGGGGCGTGCCTGGCCGTCCAATGAACAAATGTCGGGCATCAATCTTTACGATGTGTTGTTTGCATCAGGGGCCATCCCCTACCTGGCCAATGATCTGTATACGGAGTTGCTCAAACATGACGCGCAGCCCGCTCACTTGTTGCTTGAGGGATTACCCCTGACCACCGCGAGCCCGTTCGTCACCTTACACAAGGTGAACGGAAGCGTGACGCCATTGCGGGTTGAGAACGGTCAGCTTGTAGTGGAGCGCTTGACCGCGCTTGGCTATCGACTGGTGCAGCATTGGCGCGACAGTGAACGCTTTGCCGAGGTTGCCTACGCCGACGGCCCGCCTGTTGAACTTGGTCATGGCATGCACTTTCAAACCTGTAAACCGGATTAAATCCTTGGTAGAGCATCTGCATTCACCCGAGGTCACGCCTGTCGCGAACCCGTCCGGCATCGGTGCTGACGGGGGCGATACCGATGCAATGCCGACATATACCTGTCCGATGCATCCTCAGATTCGCCGCAATGAACCGGGATCCTGTCCCATCTGCGGGATGAGTCTTGAACCCTTACTGCCTTCGACAGACGACGCCGGCGACGGAGAACTGCGCGACTTTCGACATCGCTTCTGGCGAACCCTGCCGTTGACTGTGCTGGTTTTCATTATTGCGATGTCGGGTGGTTATGCAAATCGTCTACTGGGCGAATGGCGCCCCTGGCTCGAGCTGGTGCTGGCAACGCCAGTCGTGCTCTATGCCGGTTGGCCTTTCTACGTGCGGTGCGTACAGTCGATGCTCAATCGCAGCCCGAACATGTGGACGCTGATTGGTATCGGCACCGCAGCGGCGTATCTAAACAGCGTGATTGCCACCACTTTGCCGATGATCTTTCCGGCATCGTTTCGCATGGACGGTCAGGTGGCGGTCTACTTCGAGGCGGCCGCCGTGATTATTTCCCTGACTCTGATGGGGCAAATACTGGAATTGAAGGCCCGTTCGGAGACCGGCGCTGCCATCAAGGCCTTACTGGGGCTGGCGCCGCGTACGGCTCGCCGGATCGAGGGGGATGGCAGCGAAAGCGATGTTCCGCTCGCCAACGTGCATCCCGGTGACCATCTGCGCGTGCGCCCCGGCGAAAAGGTGCCGGTCGATGGTGAGGTTATCGAAGGGGACAGCGCAATCGACGAGTCCATGTTGACCGGGGAGCCCATGCCGGTACATAAGAGCATGGGGGCTTCGGTCATTGGCGCGACCATCAATGGCGGTGGCACGCTGGTTATTCGAGCTGAGAAAGTCGGTTCACAAACGGTGTTGGCCCAGATAGTCAATATGGTCGCGCGCGCTCAACGCTCGCGAGCACCCATGCAGCGCATGGCCGACACCGTGGCCGGTTACTTCGTGGTCACAGTGATCCTTATTGCTCTTGCAACGCTGGTGGTATGGGGCCTTTGGGGGCCCCAGCCCAGTTGGGCTTTTGGCATCATCAATGCCGTGGCGGTGCTGATCATTGCCTGCCCGTGCGCGCTGGGGCTGGCGACACCGATGACGGTGATGGTTGCTACTGGCAAGGCTGCCAGTCACGGCGTGCTGTTCCGTGACGCCGAGGCCATGGAAACGCTGCACAAGGTTGATACCCTGATCGTGGACAAGACCGGTACCTTGACCGAGGGCCGGCCGGTCTTCAATCAGGTGATACCGGCAACAGGGCAGGAGGCCACCGAAGTCCTGCGTCTGGCGGCCAGTCTCGATCAAGGCAGTGAGCATCCACTTGCGGCGGCGATCGTTGCACAGGCCAGGCAGCAGTAGCTCACGTTTGGACAGGTAACGCAGTTTGAATCGTCGTCGGGCATTGGCGTGCGTGCAGAAGTTGACGGTAAGCCGCTGGTATTGGGCAATACGGCGCTGATGGAGCAGGCCGGCGTTGACTGGCAGCCTCTGGCTGCTCAGGCCGAAGCGTTGCGTGGCGATGGCGCAAGCGTGATGTTCCTGGCCTCGGGTCGGCAACTGCTCGGTTTGCTGGCGGTGTCCGACCCGATCAAGCCGACTTCAGGCGCTGCGCTGGCGTCACTGCGCGAAACCGGCATCTGGGTAGTGATGGCAACCGGCGACGGTCTGACAACGGCTCGCGCAGTCGGGCGCGCCATGAAGATTGATGAGGTCTACGGTGAAGTAAAGCCAGAGGACAAAGACGACCTGGTCGGGCGCTTTCAGCAGGCGGGCAAGGTGGTGGCGATGGCTGGCGACGGTATCAATGATGCGCCGGCGCTGGCCCGTGCCGATGTCGGCATTGCCATGGGCACCGGCACTGATGTGGCGATGGAAAGTGCCAAAGTCACGCTGGTCAAGGGGAACCTCCAAGGCATTGCGACAGCGCGCAACTTGTCGTTGGCGGCGGTAAGCAATATGCGCCAGAACCTGGCCTTTGCGTTTCTTTATAACGCGCTTGGTGTGCCTGTTGCTGCTGGCGTGCTGTATCCATTTACCGGCTTGTTATTATCGCCGCTGATTGCCGCACTGGCCATGAGTCTGAGTTCCGCATCGGTCATTACTAACGCGTTGCGGCTGCGTTCAGCCAAAGTATGACCGGAATAGATGCTCCGGGTCGTGTTGTCTGGCCAATGAGATCAATGGCAAGTTGATCCGCGTCAATAGGCTTTGTTGAGATACGGGCATAATCGGTCGCAATCAGTTGCGTGTCGATCTCGGGGAAGCGGTGGCCGTCGCGCAAACTTACCTACTGAGTGCTGATCGGCCGACATGTACTGGCCGGGCGATGGCTGCGAGATGACCAATCCAGTAAACACCAGCGGACCTGACAACACCGGGCTCACGCCGCGGCGTTCGCGTGCGCTGGCCTCACTGCTCGACAATCTGCTGCGCACCAAATTGTGGGTTCAGATTGTGATCGCAATGATTGCCGGGATCAGTCTGGGCATCGGCCTTTCGCCCAGCGGTGGCGCATGGATATCGGCATCGGCGGCGACGATCGTGGCCGGTTGGGTCGCACTACCAGGGCATTTGTTTCTGGCGCTGATTCAAATGATTGTTGTGCCACTGATCATTTCATCAATCATTCTGGGCATTGCCGGTGGGGGCAATGTTGATTTCGTGCGCCGGATCGGCTTGCGGATCGGGCCGTACTTCGTGGCCACGACGATTGCGGCGGTTGCCATCGGAGCCTCGCTGGCCATCTGGGTTGCGCCCGGCGACTACATCGATACAGCGCTGGTTGCGGGTGCAGGAACCGCCGAGGTGGCTGCGCCCGTCGTGCCCGCAGCCCAGGCCGATCCGCGTCCGTTGCCCGAGCAAATCGTGGCAATCATTCCGGCCAATCCGGGCTCGGCCATCTTGCAGCGCTCGATGTTCCAGATTGTCGTGCTGGCGATTCTGATTGCGGTGGCGTTGGTGTCGATCAAGCCCGAGCGGGCCAGACCTATTCTCGATTTATGTGTGTCACTGCAAGAGCTGGCCATGAAAATCGTCAGCTGGGCGATGGCGTTGGCCCCTGCGGCAGTGTTCGGGTTGCTGGCCAAGGTCAGCATTGAGTTGGGCATGGACGCATTGTTCGGCATGGCCATCTACATTACCACCGTAGTCGCTGGCCTGGCGTTGCTGATCGTGATGTATCTGGCCATTGTTACCTTGCTGGCGCGGCGCAATCCGTGGCACTTTCTGCAAGCCATCCGCGAGGTTCAGTTGCTGGCGTTCTCCACCTCAAGTTCGGCTGCGGTGATGCCGTTGTCGATGCAGACGGCCTCCGAGGGGCTGCAGGTTCGCTCCAGCGTGACCCGCTTCATTGTGCCCCTGGGCGCTACCGTCAACATGGATGGCACGGCGCTGTATCAGATAGTGGCGGCGGTCTTTCTGGCTCAGGTCTACGGGATCGAACTGAGCCTGGCTCAGTTGACCTTGCTTGCCGCCACCACCGTCGGCGCATCAATCGGCTCGCCCAGCACACCCGGTGTCGGTATCGTGATTCTGGCCACCATTGTTGCCGGTATTGGCGTGCCGCCGGCCGGTATTGCGCTGATCATCGGCGTCGACCGGATTCTCGATATGTGTCGCACTGCCGTCAATGTCACCGGAGATCTGACCGCTTGCGTGGTGATGGACCGCTGGCTGCCGGATGATGAGGTGATTGCTGAGCAGGCGGCTTGCGCCGGC
>CAXBNM010000202.1:0-8463 GCA_963976885.1 uncultured Burkholderiaceae bacterium | reverse complement strand
GCACGTTATCGACGGTATCGCCGACCAGCGCGAGATAGTCGATGATGCGCTCGGGCGCAACCCCGAATTTTTCCTGGACCCGGCTCGCATCCATCATTTCGATCGGTGCGTTATCACGGGTCATGGTATTGAACAGGACGACCTTGTCATTGACCAGTTGCGCCATGTCCTTGTCGCCAGTGGACACCCGGGTCTGCATGCCCAACTCGCTGGCCCGCACGGCCAGTGTGCCGATCACATCGTCAGCCTCGACGCCGCCAATCATCACCAGCGGCCAGCCCATGGCGCGGACAATGTCGTGGATCAGCGGAATCTGACTGGCCAGATCGGGGGGCATCGACGGGCGATTGGCCTTGTACTGATCGTACAGATCATCGCGAAAGGTCTTGCCGGGCGCGTCAAAAACAACCGCACCGTGGCTGGCGCCGCCGTTTAATTTGCTGTCGGCCCGCAGACGCCGTAGCATCCCGACCATACCGTAGATAGCTCCCGTGGGCTCGCCTGCCGGATTGCGCAGATCAGGCAGGGCATGGAAGGCACGGTAAAGATAACTCGACCCATCGACGAGCAGGAGTGTTTTTTCGGTCATGACCAGCAGCAAAAAATCACCACAGTTGCGTTCAATCGCCGATTCTCAGCGTTCAACGTCACAGAAAGCCCGTGAGTCGTGGCACATACTGGGCATTATCTCAGAGTTCGTCGAGGCTACCGAGAAACTGGCGTCAATTCGCCCGGCCGTTTCAATTTTTGGCAGTGCACGCCTCAAACCGGGCACGGAATGGTATGAATGGACGGTTTCGCTGAGCCGATCCCTGTCAGATGCCGGGTTTGCCGTCGTCTCGGGCGGCGGGCCAGGCATCATGGAAGCGGCCAACAAGGGCGCCCAGGAAGGCCGCAGCCCGTCAATCGGCTTGAATATCAAGCTCCCCATGGAAGAAGGCCACAACGACTATCAGGACATCTCGGTAGATTTTCGGCACTTTTTTGCCCGCAAAGTCGCCTTCGCCAAGTACGCCAGCGCCTTCGTGGCGGTGCCGGGCGGCTTTGGTACGCTGGACGAACTGGCCGAAGTGCTGACCCTCATCCAGACCGGCATGGGGCGGCGCATTCCAGTCATTCTGGCTGGCGCGGCCTTCTGGCAGCCGCTGGTGGACTGGATGCGCAATCAGCAACTGGCCGAGGGACTCATTTCGGCCGACGATCTCGACCTGTTTCTGGTCACCGATAATCAGAGCGAAGTGATTGACGCCATTTTCGATTTTTACCAGACGCGCAGCTTCGAGCCGACCGACCAGGACGACGAAACGTTGCTCTCGCTGTAAGCGCCCTCTTTCTGACCTATCTTCGAGCATCACATGGCAGTTTTCACGCCGGTTTCTCCGAACCAACTCGAGCACTTTCTCGCCGCCTACGACCTCGGCCCTGTCCAGGATTTTCGCGGCATCGATTCCGGCATCGAGAACACGAACTATTTCGTCAGCACGGCCGCAGGCGACTACGTACTGACCCTGTTCGAGCGGCTCAGCCCCGATCAGTTGCCCTACTACCTGAACCTGATGCATCACCTGGCCGATGTCGGCGTGCCGTGCCCAAACCCGCTTGCCGCCCGCGACGGCCAAACCCTGCAAACGCTCAACGACAAGCCCGCCGCCCTCGTCACGCGCCTGCCCGGCGAAGCGCAGATGCATCCACAGCCCGAGCATTGCGCCGCGGTTGGCGAAGCACTGGCCCACATGCATCTGGCCGCGCGCAGCTACACGACGCGGCAACCCAATTTACGCGGCTTGTCCTGGTGGCGCGAAACCGTCCCCGGGCTGCTGCCGCGTCTGCCGGTGCGCTCGCGGGGCGTGCTCGAACAGGAAATGGCGGTGCAGTCCACCTTTGCCAGCAGCGCTGCCTATCCGGAGCTGCCTGGCAGCGCCGTGCATGCTGACCTGTTTCGCGACAACATTCTGATTGTCGAAGGCGAGCACGGCCCCAAGGTGGGCGGCATCATCGACTTTTACTTTGCCGGTCATGACACCTGGGTTTTCGATCTGGCCGTCACCGTCAATGACTGGTGCACGCGCGACAGCGACTGCTCATTCGACCAGCTACGCCTGTACGCCATGCTGCAGGCCTATCAACGAGTGCGTCCGGTGTCCCGGCAAGAGCAATCGGCCTGGCCGTATGCCTTGCGGGCGGCAGCTCTGCGCTTCTGGATTTCGCGCCTGCATGACGCATTCGCCCCGCGGCCGGCGGAAATGATCACGCCAAAAAACCCCGGCCATTTCGAGCAAATGCTCCTTTCACGCCGCCAGGATGCGCTCCAGGCCGGGCAGGCGTTGACGCAAACTCAAAGCTGAACGATGAATATCACTCGACAACCCATAGGCCGAGGCCTGCTCTGGCTCAGCGAAGGGCTGCGCATCATGAGCAAACAACCGATTGCCTTGTTTGCACTGACCTTCATGAGTCTGGCGATCATGGTCTTGCCTTCAGTCGTGCCTTTGCTTGGCACAGTGGCCTCGCTGGCGCTGCAACCGGCCATCTATGTCGGACTCATGACGGCAATTCGCGCGGCCGATAACGGTCAGTCCCCGCATCCGCGCATGTTGTTCAGCGCCTTCACTGCCGACCAGGGCAAAGGCTGGCAGCCGCTGCTGATGCTCGGCGCCGTCAATGCCACGTTGTCAGTGGCGGTGTTCGGCATTGCCTCGTTGTTCCTTTCTGCCGACCGGCTGAGTGCCATTTCAGAAGACGCCGGCCGCGATGCAGCCATCGCCGGTCTAACCGACACGATCTGGTCGATGGGCATTTTTGCGCTGTTGTTTGCGCCGGTGCAGATGGCGCTCTGGTATTCGCCGTTGTTTGTTGGCTGGCACAAGATACCGGTTGGCAAATCATTGTTCTTCAGTGTTGTCGCGGTCTGGCGCAACAAAGGCGCATTCATCACGCTGTTCCTGGGCTGGTTTGCGATTCTGTTTGTCGTCGTGCTGGCCTTGCAGATTCTGATTCTCGGCCTCGGCCTGGCCTCGACACTGATGTCGATGCTGATCGCACCGCTGAGCATGCTGCTCATTGCCGCAGCCTACTGCAGCTTCTGGGTCAGCTACAAGGATGTGATTCGTGACCAAGATCCGGAACCGACGGCCATAACCAGCGACTGATCTGTCCGCTCGGCAAGCGAGACCAAACACTGGCGCCGACACCTCAAACCGCTGCACCCAAACAAAGAGCCTCATACGAGGCTCTTTGTTTTTCAGACGCCAGCAACCGGCAATCAGGTTGCTGACGCTTTTACCGCAAACAATCAGAACTTGATGCGCGTACCAGCCATGGCAATGGTCACGTCATCGAAGTCAGCACCGCTGCGATCAAGCGTGTGCACCTTGGCGCCGGCAAACAATTCCATCCATTTGGCAGCGGTGTAAACGTAAGAAATGCCGTAGGCGCTGGAATCGTCGTCTTTCTGATCAAAATCGTTACCCAGACCGTAGTCGAACGATACCGCGTGCACGCCAGTCTTGTAGCCGAGTTTGAAGTAGGTGAATTTGCTGTCCTCAGCACCGGGGGTGTCATCGCCACGGTTGGCGTAAGCCAGCGTTGCGTTCAGGCCCGAGTTCATCAGGTACGACACCGAGAAGCCCGTGGTCTGCTCATCGCCGGCAACACCGCCCTTCTTCTCAACCGAGTAACCAAGCGCGGCGGCCAGTTCACCGCCACCCATCTTCATCGACGGCCGAGCAGCAAGTTCGTACACATCGTTACCGGACTTGGTACCGATGCTCACAGCCAGCTTGACCGGGCCCAGGGCGGGCGTGTCGTAGCGCAGACGATCGTAACGGCTCTCGAAGTCGAGGTTGCCTATCGTGCTGCCGATGGCAGGACCGCCGTTGCCAAAGGCAATGCCCCCACCAACATCGCTCATGCCCGAGTAGCTGACCAGGCCCGTACCCGACAAGTCTTCTTCCATGCCGCCGTTGGCAGCGCCATTGCCTTGGCCCAACGAGGCTTTACCGAAGGAACCGGCAAGGTACAAGTCCATGTGACGCTCGGCCAGATCTGCCGAAATGCTGCGGTTATCGAAGTTGACGGCGCTCGACGGATTGGAACCGTAGCCAAGCTCGATGAGGAAACCACCTTCCAGATTGGCGTTGACTTCCTTCTTGCCTTTCATCCGGAAGCGGGTGCCGGAGTTATCGTTATCGACAAAGAAGCCTTTGGACTGGCTGCCGTCGTCTGCAAACATGATGGCGCGGTTCACCTGGCCCGAAAGTTCAATACCGTCGGCCGCAATAGCTTACGCTCCGGCAACAGAAAGAACTCCGGCCAACAGGCTGGCGGTCGGTGCGAAAGCGCGCGATTGGTGTTTCATGGTTTCCTCGATTTGAAGAGAATAATTGTTGAAAGTCGCATCCGTCCACGCAAGTAACAGGCGGACGGCAGTCTGCAATGTGCGATCTGCAGGCGCGACAGGTTAAGAGTTATGAGAAAAAATACGGCAACCCGCTAGACAAATCGTTGACCTGTCAGGACGAACCTGATCCGACTTGCCCAAAGCACAAGCTGCCGTATCGGCCTAGGAAATTGAATGGTTGCAGGCCTACATTGCAATCAGGTGTCAGCAAGATCTCGAAATGATCTCAAAGAAAAAGTCACCGATAACGCAACACTCGCCGAAGACGCGCGCACACCACCGCCGTGACATGCCAATGAATGCATATCACGCCTGGATCGATGGATGGAGCAGTGGCAACGGAGGAGAGGACTGCAGCAACACAAGTGGTTAGTTTAACTTGTCCAGCTTGGCCACGCCAAGTGCAAGCCATTTAATACCGACAGGACCGAAATTGATTTGCGCACGCGCGTCGCTGCCGTGGCCTTCAATATCGATGATGGTGCCTTCACCAAACTTGGCATGCGCAACGGTTTCCCCGGCACGAAAACCGGTGCCATTATCGACGGCGATTGCTTGCTGGCGAGAACGACCTTGTGTTCGGCTTGCGCCGCTATTGCCTTCCCACGCGCCGCCGTAACCTTCTTTCCAGGCGCTTTGACGCGCCTTCGGCGTTAACCACTTGAGCGAACCCGCAGGCAGTTCATCGAAGAAACGCGAGCGCATGCTGTAGCGGGTCTGACCATGCAGCATGCGCGTTTGCGACAACGAAAGATAGAGCCGTTGCCGGGCGCGCGTAATGGCGACATACATGAGCCGGCGTTCTTCTTCGAGACCGTCTTGTTCGGTCACGGAATTCTCGTGCGGGAACAAACCTTCTTCGAGACCGGTAATGAATACCGCGTCGAACTCAAGTCCTTTGGCCGCATGCACCGTCATCAGTTGCAAGGCGTCGGTGCCGTTACTGGCTTGATTGTCACCGGCCTCGAGCGAAGCATGGCTGAGAAAACCAGCCAGCGGGGTCATGCCAAGGGCGGCCGCCGGATCTTCATTGGCCGGAAGCACTGTGTCTGGTGTTGTCAGTGCGTTGTCTGGTACGGCATCGGCAACCGTGCTCAAACCAAGGCTGGCCGGTGTGCGCGGATCGACGCCGGCATCGGCCAGATAAGCGCTGGCTGCATTGACAAGTTCGCGCAAGTTTTCAATGCGATCCTGACTGTCTTTGTCAGCCTGATAATGTTCGATAAGCCCGCTGCGCTCAATAACGTGTTCGACCATATCGGCCAGACCCATACTGGCGGTTTCCTGCTGCAAGGCTTCGATGAGCTTGACGAAGGCGCCGATTTTGGTGGCCGCCGTACCTTGCAAATGCGCGCGCGCACCAAACAGACTGCTCCCGCCGCTGGCCGCAGCGTCGGAAAGCATTTCAACGGTACGGGCACCGATGCCGCGGGTCGGGAAATTGACCACGCGCACGAACGAGGTGTCGTCATCGGGATTGGCCACCAGCCGCAGGTAGGCGAGCGCGTGCTTGACTTCCTGACGCTCGAAAAAGCGCAGACCGCCGTACACGCGATACGGGATGCCCGCCGAGAACAACGCGTGCTCGATGACTCGCGACTGCGCATTGGAACGATACAAGATGGCGATGTCGCTGCGACTGACGGCTTCGTTGATCAGGCCGCGCACTTCTTCGAGTAACCACTGCGCTTCCTGGCCGTCGGTTTCGGCCTCATAGACGCGGACCGGTTCACCCTCACCGGCATCGGTCCAGAGCTCTTTGCCCAGCCGCCGCGAGTTGTTGGCGATGAGCGTGTTGGCGCTGGTCAGGATGTGGCCGCAGGAGCGATAGTTCTGCTCGAGCTTGATCAGGTTGCGAACGTTGAACTCGCGCTCAAAAGACGCCATGTTGCCGACGTTGGCGCCGCGAAACGCGTAAATGCTCTGGTCGTCGTCGCCGACGGCAAACACGGCGGTACTGTCACCGGCCAGCAACTTGAGCCAGCGGTATTGCAGATTGTTGGTGTCCTGAAACTCGTCGACCAGCAAATGGCTGAAGCGCTGCTGATAATGGTGCCGCAACACCTCGCTGCGTGAGAGCAATTCATACGAGCGCAACAGCAACTCGGGAAAATCGACCACGCCTTCGCGCTGACACTGGGCGTCGTACATGTCGAACAACTCGACAAAGCGTCGGTTGTAGTCGTCAACGATTTCGATATCGCCAGCGCGCATGCCCTCTTCTTTTGCGCCATTGATGAAGTACTGAAGATTTTTGGGCGGATAGCGCTCGGTATCGACATTGGCGCCCTTGAGCATGCGCTTGATGGCCGAGAGCTGATCTTGCGTGTCCAGAATCTGGAAGGTTGCAGGCAGTGCGGCATCACGGTGATGGGCCCTCAGCAGGCGATTGCACAGCCCGTGAAAGGTGCCGATCCACATGCCACGGGTGCTGACCGGCAACATGGCACTGATGCGCGTGTTCATTTCCCGCGCCGCCTTGTTGGTGAAGGTGACCGCCAGCACCCCCTGCGGACTGATTTGCCCGGTGGAAATGAGCCACGCAATACGGGTGGTGAGCACCCGCGTTTTGCCGCTGCCGGCACCGGCCAGGATCAGCGCGTGCTGGGGTGGCAGGGTGACAGCGGCTAGCTGCTCGTCGTTCAGGTTGGCCAGAAGATTACTCATGCTGTGATTTTACACAGTAGCGGCCAAATCCGAACTCGGGCGAACGGATGAGGCAACTTGCACCGCTGCCAGCGAGGCGCTGGCGTTGACCGGAGCGCCCGACACCGATTACAGTGCCCCCACCAGCGGGCATCTGCCAGGCCCAGAGGTGAGCCGCGCAGCCGCCTCGGACACGACCAGAGACACGACCTCCGGCACATCTTTGGGCGACTGCCCTACGCGGCCCCGGACCAGCCCATCAAGCCCCCGCCACCGATTTCAGGCAATACTCAGTCATGACTACAAGCTCAGCAGCCCCAACCCAACCCCGGCCGCTGATGCGACGCCGCCTGCTCGGCTGCGGTGCCGCCGCATTGACCGGCGCCACCCTGCCCGCGCTGGGCGGCTGCAGCCCGGCCAGTGGCACCGACCGGGCACTGGTCTACGGCAGTCTTGATGAAGCGTTGCGCGAAGCCGACCGGCTGGTCGCGCTCGACGATCTGCACCCGGCCACAGGCTGGTCACTGAGCCAGACATTGGCGCACTGCGCGCAGAGTATCGAGTATTCGCTGCAAGGGTTTCCGGTGGCCAAATCCGAACTTTTTCAACAAACGCTCGGGCGCGCCGCGTTCAGCGTGTTCGCCTGGCGCGGGCGTATGCACCACGATCTGGCCGAGCCGATTCCGGGTGCGCAAGCGCTGGCCCCCACGCTCGACAAACACCAGGCGCTGGCGCGGCTCCACACGGCTGCCAACGCCTTCGCCACCGCTACAGGACCACTGCAGCCGCACTTCGCCTATGGCGCACTCACCCGCGCCCAGTATGAGCAGGCTCATGCGATGCATCTGGCCAATCACTTCTCGGCCATGGATGCCTGAGCGCTTGATCGCCTGAGCACCGGGGCACCGGCCAACTGAGCACCCCGAGCCCGCGCCACCGCGAGGCACTGCTAAGGCTTCGGGCGCAACAACCGGGCCGCCGCGAACCAAACCGCCAGGCCGGTCAACACCGCCACTTCCAGCGAGGCCGTCAGGGTCAGCACGAAGGTCACCAGCCAACCCAGCGAGTCGGGAATGCGTCGGCCCTTGATCGCATCGCGCAAATAGCCGAAGTCGATCAGCGTCCAGGCAACCATTGCCAGAATGCCGGCAATGACGGCAAACGGCAGATAGGCAAACAAGGGCGCGGTAAAGGCCAGCAGCACGATCAGCAACACGCCGGCACTGACCGCGGCAAACGGCGTGCGCGCGCCGGCCTCGACATTGACGCCGGAGCGGTTGAACGAGCCCGAACTCGGATAGGCCGAGAAAAAAGCCCCCCCCAGATTACCGAGCGCTTGCGCGTAGATTTCCTGGGTGCCGTTGATTTTGCGCTTGTTGCGTACCGCCACCGCACTGGCAATCGACATGGCTTCGGCG
>CAXBNM010000201.1:0-8492 GCA_963976885.1 uncultured Burkholderiaceae bacterium | reverse complement strand
GCGGCCTTGACGCCGGCCTGTTCGCAACCGAGCGCAAAAATGCGCGCATCGGGCTTGGCAAAGCCAACATCGAGCGCACTGATCTTGACACTGAACAAGTCGCCCAGACCAATCCGGTCAAGATCGGCGTTGCCATTGGAAATGGCAATCAGCTTGAACCGCTGCTGCCAGCGCTCGAGAACCTCGCGCACCTCATCGAACAAGGTCACCTGTTGGCGCGCAGCCAGAAACGCGGCAAACGCCGGCTCAGCCAGCGCCGGATCTTCTCCCGCCTCGAGCAAGGCGTGACGCAAGGTTTGCTGGCGAATGAAACTCATGTTGTGGGCCTGATCGGCATGCGCGCTGAGCACGAGCTTGCGCAGCCGGGCCCGGTCGGCATCGGTATAGCGGCTGGCCGCGCCCGGAGCGTTTTCGGCAAGCCAGCGAGCCAGCGTTTGTTCGGCCCCGATCAGAGTTGGCAGCACGGGCCAGAGTGTGTCGTCGAGATCGAGCGAGATGGCTTCGACCATCGGTCGTGCCGGTAACGCGGAAGACTCGGTAGCGGCCATGGGCTGAGCATTTCCTGAAAGTGTCTGCATGCCCGCATTGTAGGCGCAGCGTCCGATTCCACCAGAACACGGCGACAGCCCAGGGTGTCATGCGTTGACACTCAATTCATCTACATGATTCAATCGAATCATATAAGGCAGGAGGCAGACAATGATTCATTTCGTCGTCCATCAAGAAGACGATGGTGTGGGGGTGTCGTCGTTGACGGCGGCCAAGCTGCTCGGCCATCGCGAGTTCGTGCCGACCCGTTTGCATGAGAGCGCCCGACCATGAGCCGCCTTGCCGACCTTTTCGATCTCACGGGTAAACGAGCCCTCATTACCGGCGGCAACTCCGGCATCGGCGAGGCGATGGCGCGTGCGCTTGGTCTGGCCGGTGCGCAAGTTACGTTGCTGGCTCGGCGCGCCGATCAGTTGCAGCAAAGCTGTGAGCGCCTGCAAGCCGAACATATCGACTGCGACACCCTCGCCCTCGACCTGAGCGATACCGCCGCCATCAAAGCCGCTTGCGCGCAATTGCTCAACGCGCACGGCACCATCGACATCCTCGTCAACGCCGCCGGCGTCAATCTGCGTGAACCCTTCGAGCAAGTCGACGAAGCCGCCTGGCAGACGCATCTGGCTTTGCATCTGAGCGCCCCCTTCTTTCTGACCCAGCAACTGGCCCCCGCGATGCAGCGCCAGCGCTGGGGTCGCATCATCAATCTGGCCTCGTTGCAGTCGTACCGCGCTTTTGACAACAGTGCTCCGTATGGGGCCGGCAAAGGCGGCATCGTGCAGCTGACCCGCGCCACCGCGCAGGCCTGGTCGCGCCACGGTATTACCTGCAATGCCATCGGGCCGGGCTTTTTCCCGACCCCGCTGACCGCACCGGTCTTTGCCGATACGCAGCGCGCCGGCGATCTGGCCGCACGCACCGCCATCGGCCGCAACGGCGAATTGCGCGATCTGTACGGCGCCACCGTGTTTCTGGCCAGCGAGGCCTCGGCCTACATCACCGGCCAGACCCTGATGGTCGACGGCGGCTTTACCGCGCTCTGAGACGATCGCATTGTCGCCACCTGAACCTGCTCCGATCACACCCAAGCACCTTCCGACCGCACCCACGCCCCGCCCGCTTCAGCTCTCGTGTTAACCCACCAAGGTGACCGCCATGTCCAAGCCAACGAGCCCTGCCCCTGCCCCGAGTCACAGCGCCGCCGCGGCGACGATGCAGGCGCTGGTCTATGCCCGCCCCAATGCCATGGAGTTGCGCACGGCTCCGGTGCCCGAACCGGCAGCGGGTGAGGTGCTGGTGCGCATCGAAGCGGTCGGCATCTGCGGCTCGGACATGCACGCCTTTCATGGCCATGATCCGCGCCGTCAGCCCGGCCTGATTCTCGGCCACGAATTTGCCGGCACCGTCATCTCCGGCGCCAGCAACGGGCGGCGCGTCACCGGCAACCCCCTGATCAGTTGTGGCCAATGCGAATACTGCCGGCAGCAACGCGGCAATCTGTGCGCCAACCGCACCATGGTCGGGATGACGCGCCCCGGTGCCTTCGCCCAGTTCATGACCATTCCCGAGCAGGTTCTCATCGATCTGCCCGCCACCATGACGGTGCGCCAGGGCGCGCTGACCGAACCGGCGGCCACCGCGCTGCATGCGCTGGCGCTGGCCAACAAGGCGTTGGTACCGGCGCTGAGCGAGGCCCGGGTGCTGGTCATTGGCGGCGGCGCCATCACGAGGCCGGGCCGGGCGAGAACAGTTGCGATCTGGTGCTCGACGCAGTCGGCGCCGCCCCCACCCGCACCCTGATGCTGACGGCCGCCAAGCCAGGCAGTGTGGTGGTTCATATCGGGCTGCAGGACTGGGCCAGCGAAATCGACATGCGCAAACTCACGCTGGCCGAAATTACGCTGATTGGCAGCTATACCTATACCGATCAGGATCTCGCCGATACCGTGGCGGCCATCAACGCCGGCGACTTCGGCGACCTGAGCTGGGTCGAAGAACGCCCGCTCGCCGACGGCGCCACAGCCTTCGACGATTTACATCATCAACGCACGCAGGCAGCCAAAGTGCTGCTTTGCCCACAAACCCAGGCATGTCGGTAGTTGTCAAACTCGGCGTCAATTCTGCTGAGCCGCTTTACCGGGCCGCCCGCACGCGCCTGATTCAAGCGCTGGCCGGAGGCCAGTACCCGCCCGGCACCGCGCTGCCTCCCGAGAAATCCTTGTCGGCCGAATTCGGCATCAGCATTGGCACCTTGCGCAAAGCAGTCGACGAACTGGTCAGTGAAGGCATCCTGATCCGCCAGCAAGGCCGTGGCACGTTTGTCGCCAGCCACGACAAAGAACGCCTGCTTTATTACTTCTTTCATATCGTTGCCTTCGACCGCGGCAAAACCGACTACCCGGTGGTCGAACTGATTGCGTTTCAACGCAGCCGTGCCACGGCGCTGGCCGCCGACAAACTCGGGTTACGGGTCGGCGACCCTGTCTTCACGTTACGCAATCGGCTTTCATTGAGTGGCCAGCCGGTCATGGTTGACGACATTACCCTGTCCGCGGCGCGGTTTCGCGGCCTGAGCGCGCGCCGGATCAGCGAGCGCAGCGGCACGCTCTATCAGCTCTATCAGGAGCACTTCGGGCTGACGGTTGCGCACACCTCGGAGCGGCTGCGGGCGGTGCTGGCCACCGACGACGTCCGGCCCTTGCTGGCGCTGCCCGAGCATTCGCCGGTGATGATTCGCCGCGTGGCCTACGGCTATCAGCGCGAACCGATCGAATGGCGGGTTTCACATGTTGATACCCGCAGCCACGAGTATTTCAGCGAACTGGGCGGCTGAGCCCGATTTCGTCAGGCGGACACAACCCGACACATCAACCGGCTTGCAAGCGCGCCGGCGGCGACCCATTTACACTGACAACTTGTTCATATTGTGGAGCGCGATCCATGGCACGACTGCTGATGATCATCGGCGTGTTCATCGTGGGCGGGATGTTGCTGCGGCGCTTGCTCGACAGCGGCATTTTCGGCCCGCGCACGACTTACCGGCCACGCCAGCGTCCGTTTGGCGGCGCCAAGCCGACCAATGCCGATGCCGCCACCTTTCTGGTGTCGCGGGCCGAACTGACCGGCCTGCGCGACAGCTTCAGCGCCGAGCCCATCGACCCGAGCCGCGACCTGATGCGCTGCCCGGGCTGCCAGTCGTTCTATCACCTCGACAGTGTGCGCATTCTGGAGCGCGAGAACCAAGGTCGTTGCGTCACCTGTCAAAACACGAACTTTGACTCGGTGCAGGTCACCGATTGATGACGACGCCAGCCGCATGAGCGCCTCCCCTGCCGCCAGTCCGACGCCGTCGCCCGCACCGGCACCCGCCGCCACGGCCGGGCGCTATTTGCGCCACACGCAGATCGAAGGGTTTTCGCAGCCGGCGGTAGCGCGACTGCGCATCATCGTCGTGGGCGCCGGCGCCATCGGTAATGAAGTCATCAAGAATCTGGTGTTGCTGGGCGCAGCCCAGCAAGGCCGCGGCCTGATCCGCCTGCACGACTTTGACCGGGTCGAAGCGCACAACCTGACCCGCTCGGTGTTGTTGCGACCGGCCGATATCGGCCACGACAAGGCCGCAAGCGTTGCCAGCCATGCGCGCGAGCTCGATCCGGCGGTGCGCATTGATGCAACAGGCGGCGATATCGCCGACACGCTGAGCCTGGCCGATGTGATTGACGCCGATATCGTGATTGGTTGCGTTGACAACTTTGAAGCCCGCATCCGCATCAACCAGTTGGCCAGACTGGCGGCCACGCCCTGGATCAACACCGCCATCGACAGCCGCTACGCCAGTGTTGAAGTGTTTCCGTTTGCCGGTGCCGAGGCCGCGCCCTGCTTTGAATGCGGTCTGCCGGCCAGTGTCTATGAACGTCTGGCGCAGCGCCGCTCCTGCGGCGGCCTGCTCAAACTCGCCCAGGCCGAACAAATCATGCCCACCACCGCGCTCACCACCAGTGTGGCGGCGGCGTTGGCGGTCAGTCAGGCGCTGATTCTGACCGGTTGCGACCAACGGGTCAGCGCGGCGGCACTGCCGAGCTCGATCCGCCTCTTCAGTGACGGGCAGCTCGGCACCACCAGTCGCAGCGAACTGGCGCGCGCCTCGCTGTGCGCCTGTTGCGATGCGCTGCCCTGGCAGATCAAACTGCAAGGTCGGGCCGGCACGATGGGCGAGTTGCGCCAATGGGCTCGGCAAGCCGGCCTGAGCACAAGCGCGCAGCTGCAATTGAGCGACGCACTCATTGCCGGCGCCGCCTGTACGCACTGCGGCCCGCAAGCCAACACCGATGCGCTGATCGGGCGCCGCGCGGCCAGCGTGCCCGACGCCGTAGTGGTCTGCGCGCACTGCGGTCATGCCTCGGTCGCGGTTGATATTCAGGATCGCTTTGTGCTGAGCGACCTCGACACCTTGCCCGACGAACACGTGCTGCCCGGTAGCTGGGCCGCCATCGACGACCATTACCTGTCGCTGCAGGCCGAGCCATCGAACTGGCCTCACACACCGGAGACACCATCATGAGTGAACTACAACGAACCGACGACATTCCGCTGACCGTGCGCACTGCCGATCAGACTCGCAAAGCGGCCATCGAAATCGCCCCCGACAGTACCGGCGCATCGGTCATACAGAGTGCGGCCGAAAACTGGTCGTTGCCGACCAACACCGACTATGCGTTGATGAACACCACCACCGGCAAGATGATTTCGCCCGACCAGTCGCTCAAGGATGCGGCACGGCCCGGCGACATGCTTGAAATTCAACCGGTGCTGGTGGCAGGCTGATGAGCGGACTGGGCAAACGGCGCGCGGCCGATGTTGAACGCATTCAGGCCATGGCCGCAGCCTCGAAGGGTCAACTGGCGCTGACCGGCACCGGCCGCGACAACGATTCGCTGCAATTCACGCTGCGCCTGCCCACCGCGGGCAGCGCCGACTATCCGCGCACGGTACAAGCGGAGACGCGTTTTGAGGTGAATTTGCCGCCACGCTATCCGTTTGATGCGCCCACCGCCAAAATGCGCGGCACGCCGATCCTGCATCCCAACGTATTTGAATCGGGCGTAATCTGTGTGGGCAGTCGCTGGCAACCCAGCGAGGGTCTCGACATTTATGTGCGCCGCCTCGCGCAATTGCTGTGCTTCGACCCAATGCTGGTCAACCTGCGTTCCATTGCCCATGCCCATGCCGGCAACTGGTACGACCGGGCCCGACGCAAACATCCCGAAGCCTTCCCCACGGCCAGCATTACCTGGCCGCTACCAGGCGAAAAAGTCCTGCGCACCTGTCCGGGTTGTCAGGCTCGTCTGCGCCTGCCCGCCGGTCGTCAGGGGGTGGTCAGTTGCCCGCGCTGTCAGCATGAATTCGAACTGCAAACCTGAGGCCGGCACGCCGCTCATGAAACGGACCGATCACCGATGAAGTGGACCGACCTGTCACCCGCCACCGCAATGCCGGTGGCGCCACCAGCGCTGCGCGCCCTGCCCAGCCCGCGTAGCCTGTGCATCGGCTCCGCCACGCGCAGCGCCACCGTTGATGTGCAAATTGCCGCGTCGGTTCATGAGCAGGTACTGACCCATCTGCGCACCGAGCCCCAGGAGCTGGGCGGCTTGCTGCTCGGCCTGGCCTGGGGTCGCGCCGATGATCCGGAGCAAGCGGCGCTGATCACGGTGCTCGACGCGGTGGCGGCTGCCGACTCAAGCGGCAACGGGTATTCGTTACGCATGGAAGCGGCGGTCTGGTCGGCCGCCAACGCGCAGTTGGCCGTGCTGCAAACGCAAGCACCGGCGGCCCGCATCGTCGGCTGGTATCACAGCCACCCCGGCCTGGGCGCGTTTTTCAGTCATACCGACTGCATGACGCAAGCGGCGTGTTTCGCGCACCCCTACAGCATTGGCTGGGTCATTGATCCGAGTGACGACACTCACGCCTGCTTTGTGGGTGCGGACAGCAGACCGGTACGGGGTCTGGCATTGATGGACGCCGACAGCGCAGAACTGATTGCGGCCGCCGCCGCTTAGAACCAGGGAATTGATTGCACGGCAGAGGCCATGAAGGCGCTCAGGCTGCTGACAATGGCCGAGCCCAGCAACAGGCCAAGCAAAGCCAGCAAACTCGCCAGCACGGCCAGCAAGACCAACAGCGCCGGGATTGCCGCCAATGCGAATTTGAGCATGATCCCCACCAGCGACCAGAACGGCATGTCGATGGCAACGATACGCACCGGCCGTGCCGAGCCGGCGTCACCAGAGCCGGACGCGGGCCCCAACGAAACCGGCGCGATCGGTTGCGACGGCATACGCTTGCTCCGGTCGCCGCGTGCAGTGGCACGGGGCGGCGCGTGACGACTCGGCCCCGGCACCGGGGCTGACCAGGGGTCGGCGGGACGGGGCGTGCGATCAGTCATGCAAGCGCTCCGCATCAATCAGGCAGGCCAGAGGTTCAGCCCTTCTTCTTCTCACGCGGCACCCGGCCCATCAGATAGAACTCATGGTTGGGCATCATGTTCGACACATTGGCCATCCGGTTGGACAGCGCAAAGAAGGCCGCGATAGCACCAATATCCCATGCGTCTTCGTCGGTGAAACCATGCTCGTGCAGCGCTTCGTAATCGGAGTCGGCAATTTCGGCCGAGTCGATGGCCACCATCATTGCAAAATCAATCATCGCGCGCTGACGCGGCGTCAGTTCGGCCTTGGCCGGGTTGGTGGCGAGCTGGTCGGCAATGCGCGGGTTCTTGGAATAGATGCGCAAAATGGCGCCGTGCGCGACCACGCAGTACAGACAGCTGTTGGTGGCGCTGGTGGCAACAACAATCATTTCCTTTTCAGCTTTGCTGAGATTGTTTTCGCGCAGCATCAACGCATCATGATAGGCAAGAAAAGCCCGAAACTCGTCAGGCCGACGGGCCAGCTTCAGAAAGACATTGGGAATGAAACCCGACTTTTCCTGCACCTCGAGCAACATGTCTTTCATGTCCTGGGGCAAGGTATTCACGTCGGGAAGGGGGTAACGCTCGGTTTGCTGAGTCATGGATTCAATTCCGGGTTGTTGTATCGCTGCCGCCATTTAATCACGACTTCGAATCCAGCCTCTTCCGCCCCGCAGATGCCGCCTGTTCATGGGATAGCCTGACGCCGGCATCCCCTGCGCGTGCGGCACGAAGCCGTGACCGCAACCCGCTCAGGGCCAGACCATCCACCGGGAGTGGATAAACCGGCCAGACTTGACCGGGGTCAAGCTGAGCGCATGATGCAGATCCTAGAATGCATTCATCGACCGACAAGGTCTTTTCGAGGGAGCGCACAATGGGTTACAAGTCGATTCTGGTTCATCTGGACAACTCAGAGACGCTGAACGAGCGCGTCGGCGTCGCGGTGAGCCTCGCACAACAACATCAGGCGCACCTGATCGGGCTCGCCCCGTCCGGACAGAGCCGTATTCCGGGTGACGCCTATTTCGAACCCGCCACCCGCCTGGCCACCGCCCTGCAAGAGCAGCGCGACGAGGCCGCCCAGCTCGCGGTCGACCAGTTCAACGAAGTGGCCAAACAAGCCGGACTCAGCTCGATCGAACCGCGGATCGTTGGTAACGACCCGATTCGCACCTTGCTGCAACATGCCCGCTACAGCGATCTGGTCGTGATCGGCCAGACCGACTTCAGCCGTGAACGACCCAGCATGCGCGCCGGCTTCGTCGAGCAAATCGTGCTGGGCGCAGGCAAGCCGGTGCTGCTCATTCCCTATGCCGGTGTGACGCAGCCGGTCGGCAGGAAGGTGATTCTCTGCTGGGATGCCAGTCGCGAGGCGGCGCGCGCGGTCGATGCAGCATTGCCGATGCTGGTGGCAGCCGAAGAGGTTGAAATTCTGATCATCAACACCGGCGACGGCGACGACAACCCGGACGGC
>CAXBNM010000200.1:0-8510 GCA_963976885.1 uncultured Burkholderiaceae bacterium | reverse complement strand
AATGCCATGGCGCAGCCGATCCGGGCGAGTTCGTCGGGGCTGAGCCGGAAGGCGCCGGCATCGAAGATCAAGGCTTCGGCTGGAAAAGCAGTTTCGGCTCAGGTTCCGGGCGCGACGCGATTGGCAGCGGCCTCGAGGGCGCCTGGACCAGCAATCCGGTCAAATGGGATAACGGCTACTTCGAGAATCTGTTTGGCTACGAGTGGGAGCTGACCAAGAGCCCGGCCGGAGCCCACCAATGGAAACCCAAAGAGGCGGCGGCTGCCACCACGGTGCCCGATGCGCAAGATCCCGACATCCGTCACGCGCCGATGATGACAACGGCCGACATGGCGTTGCGAGTGGATCCGGCTTACGAGAAGATCTCGCGTCGATTCATGGCCAATCCGCAGGAACTGGCCGATGCCTTTGCACGCGCCTGGTTCAAGCTGACGCACCGCGACATGGGGCCGGTGGCCCGCTACCTTGGTCCACTCGTGCCCAAGGAAGCGTTTGTCTGGCAAGACCCGGTACCCGCCGTTGATCATCCGCTGGTCGATGACCAGGATGTTGCGGCGCTTAAGGCCAGCGTGCTGGCCTCGGGCCTGTCGATTGCGCAACTCGTGTCGACCGCCTGGGCTTCAGCATCAAGCTTCCGTGGTTCTGACAAACGCGGTGGTGCCAATGGCGCACGCATCCGACTGGCTCCGCAGAAAGACTGGGAGGTCAATCAGCCCGCTCAGCTTGCCAAGGTGTTGAACAAGCTCGAAGCCGTGCGTGCGGCATTCAACAGTGCGCAGACAGGCGGCAAGAAGGTGTCATTGGCCGACATGATCGTGCTGGGCGGTTGCGCGGCCGTTGAATCGGCCGCAAAGAAGGCCGGGCAGAGCGTGGTGGTGCCGTTCACGCCGGGCCGTACGGATGCCAGTCAGGAACAAACCGATGCCGATTCGTTCGCGCCGCTGGAGCCGGTTGCCGATGGCTTTCGTAACTATGCGCGACAGGGCGCGGAAGGTGCTGCCACTGAGCTGCTGATCGACCGGGCAAATCTGCTGACCTTGACTGCACCCGAGATGACCGTTCTGATCGGTGGCTTGCGGGCCCTGAACGCCAATGTCGGGCAGTCCAGGCACGGCGTGTTCACTCAGAACCCCGAAACCCTCACCAATGATTTCTTCGTGAACCTGCTGGATATGCGTACGAAATGGCAGAAATCCGCGTCGGTTGCCGGCGTGTTCGAAGGCCGTGATCGTGCGACCGATGAACCCAGGTGGACGGCAACGGTGGCAGACCTTGTCTTTGGGTCGAACTCGCAACTGCGCGCGCTTGCCGAGGTGTATGCCGCTGACGATGCGCAACAGGTGTTTGTGCGTGATTTCGTGGCGGCCTGGGTCAAGGTGATGAATCTGGACCGATTCGATCTCGCTTGACGTTGACTGAAGCTGGTACTGATCTGGCGGACCGGGGACGGTTCGCCAGATTTTTTTTGCCTATGATCGGTCTGTGGGCCGGCCTTGTTCGAGCCGTCCGAAGGCGCCGGAACGATAAGTATTACCCGGCGTATGCAGGTCGCAATGCCGATCGCATCGTTCCGGCAGTTCAGTGTTCTGCGAGGGGTTTGACGCGGCAAACAAGGGGGATGTTTGCGGACGGTAAGATGTTGCATCAAAAAACACAAGTCAAGCACACGGAGAACAAATGGCACGCATCCCCTATATCACCGACGCTCAGGCTGGCGAGTCCGAGTTGGTTCAGGCCATCAAGTCACGTCGTGGCGGCAGTCTTGCCGCGCTGGACCGCTTGCTGCTTCATAGTCATCCGATCGCTCAGGGCTGGGCGCCGCTGATGGGGCGTATTCGTGACGATCTGGCAATTTCGGCAAAGTGGCGCGAATTCGCGATGTGCGCGGTGGCGGTCCTGAATGGCGCCGAGTATGAATGGGTGCATCACGCCCCCTTGTTTCTTGCCGCGGGCGGCCGTGAAGATCAACTCGCGGCGCTCCGACAGCTACGCCCCGACCCTGAGCGTGCGCTGACCAAAGCAGTTTTTGATGCCGATGAACGGGCGATGCTGCGTTTTGTCGTCGAATCAACGCTGTCGGTGTCGGTGTCTGAGGCAACTTTCAAGGCCGCGCAAGCCGTGTTGCCTGATGACCAGCAGATCTTCGAATATATTGTCGTCATCGCGTCCTACAACATGGTGTCGCGCATCCTTGTGGCCCTTGATGTACACGCGGACGATTGATCGGCGCGCTGGAGATCTCATGAATACCGCATCCCATACCCCCGACCTCAGCCGGCTCGATGGTCGTGTCGCTATTGTCACCGGCGCCGGCTCGCGCAGTGAAGGCATCGGCAACGGTCGTGCCGCGGCGCTGCTGCTCGCGCGTCGTGGCGCCCGTGTGCTGGTGCTCGACACCGAATTGAGCGCAGCGCAACTGACCCAAACCATGATCGAGGCCGCCGGCGGTCAAGCCGCCAGCTTTTCGGCCGATGTGTCCAGTCTTGACGATTGCCGCGCTGCGGTGGCGTGCGCGGTACAGACGTGGGGCCGAGTGGACATCCTCGTGAACAACGTAGGTATCGGCGGCTCCCGTGGCGATGCGGTCGATCTTGATGTTGAACAATGGGACGCGATGATGCGCATCAACGTCAACTCGATGATGTTGATGGCGCGATTTGCGATCCCTGAAATGCGTAAGGCGGGTGCTGGCGCTATCGTGAACATTGCTTCGGTGGCCGGCCTGGTGGGCGGTGCTTCGAGTCTGGCCTATTCAACGTCCAAGGGGGCAGTCGTCAACATGACGCGCGCGATGGCCGCCGATCACGGCGTTGAAGGCATCCGCGTCAACTGCGTGGCACCCGGAATGGTCTATACGCCGATGGTGGCGGGTCGCATGACGCCGGAAGCGCGTGAGGTGCGCCGCAAGGGGTCTTTGTTGCAGACCGAGGGCTCGGGCTGGGATGTCGGCTACGCAGTCGCTTTTCTGGCCAGTGATGAGGCTCGTTGGGTGACCGGGGTGGTGTTGCCGGTAGATGCCGGCTACACGGCCGGGCAGGCACCGGTGCGCACTTTGGCCGCCGATACCTGAAGAGGTTGCGCGCCGGGTTAGTCGGATCGTTTGCGGGCACGCGGCGCTCGGGCTTGCCGACCGATGCTGTCCGGCCAGGACGGCATCCATTGCTGCAGATGTTCGGCGAATCCTTCGCTGGCCGGTGATGCTGCCCGTGCCACTGGTTTGTACAGGCATACCTTGCGCACGGTTTCAGGCCTGAGCACGCGGCGCATCACCAGCCCGAGTTGATTGGCCAGAACGCCAACGTAGGCCGGCGCCAGCGTGGCCGCCTCGTTCTGTGCAGCAATGCCGAGTGCGGTCGTGATGTTGTCGACAACGTCGACCGGCGTGATCCGCATGTCCTCGGGCACGCTCAATCGCATCTGCGCGACGCTGCGCTCGTGGTCGTAGCCGGCCGCGACCAGCGGGTGATCGTGCAGGTCACTCCATTGAATACTCCGGCGCCGTGCCAACGGGTGCTCAGGCGAGCACCAGAGCACCCAGGCGCTATCGAACAGCGGCTGACTCGATACCTCCACACCCACCGCCCGGTCGGGCCCTATGGCCAGGTCGACGTCGCCCGCAGCAACACTGTCCACGAGATTGTCGACCGGGATGTCCCGCACCCGTACAGCCACGCGGGGACGGCTGCGTCGGTAAGCCCGGATGGCGGCTGGTACAGCGGTGCAGGCAAGAACCAGAGGCGCACCAATGCGCACAACGCCGGCCGACTTGTTACGCACGTCGTCGGCCGTTGATTCGGCCTGGCGGACATGCCGGGCAATGGTTTCAGCCGAGGGGAGAAAATCCCGCCCGGCGCTGGACAACACGACTCGCCGCGTGGTGCGATCAAACAGCCGGAACGACAGAATTGACTCCAGTTCGGCAACGAGCTTACTGACCGCTTGCGCAGTCAGGCCCAGCCGATTGCCCGCCTCGGTGAAGCTGTGCAGATCGGCGACCAGGAGGAAAGCTTCGATTTGTCTGAGGGTGAACCGGGTAAGAGCCATGACCGAATTATAAACCTTGGCTTGATAATGCTTCCAAATTCATTGCTGGTTGCCCGCCCTGGTCACTGTGACAATGCACCGATTCCAACCAAGCCATGAGCCCTGGCGGCTCATCAAAGAGAGACGATCCGTATGTCCGACGCACTGAACCATGCCGATCTGGCGCGTGAACTGCACGACGCCGAGCGCACCGGCATTCAGGTTGACCAGTTTTCCCGGCGTTATCCGGCCATGACCATTGCCGACAGCTACGCGATCCAGCACGAATGGATGAAGTTGAAACTTGCGGAAGGGCGCACGGTGGTCGGCCACAAGATCGGTTTGACCTCCAGAGCGATGCAACAGGCCTCGCAGATCACCGAGCCCGATTTCGGCACCTTGCTCGACGATATGGTGCTGGCCGATGGCAGTGAGATAGCGGCGTCAAAGTTCATCGTGCCGCGTCTTGAGGTTGAATTCGCGTTCATCCTCAAGCAAGCCATTGAAGGCCCGAACGTCACCTTGTTCGATGTGCTCAATGCGACTGATTACGTGGTGCCGGCACTCGAACTGATTGATGCTCGCATCGAGCAGCTCGATCGCGAAACCGGCGCGCCGCGCAAGGTGTTCGACACCATTGCCGATAACGCGGCCAATGGCGCCATCATCATGGGTGGGCGGCCGATGCGGGTCGATGCGGTGGACTGGCGTTGGGCGGGCGCCTTGCTCTTCAAGAACGGCGTCATCGAGGAATCGGGGCTTGGTGCGGCGGTGCTCAACCATCCCGGCAACGGTGTGGCCTGGCTGGCCAACAAGCTCACCGAGCATGATGCAAGGCTCGACGCTGGTGAGATCGTACTCGGTGGTTCGTTTACCCGCCCGGTGGCCTGCGCTGCCGGCGATGTTTTCCATGCTGACTATGGGCCGCTTGGCTCCATCAGCCTGCGGTTCGTCTGAATCCGCATCACCAGAACTGATATTGACGGCAGCTGTGCCGCATGGATATCGGCAGCGAGGAGAGTGACATGACAGAACAGATGCTTAGCGTCGCCGGTGTGCAGGTATCGGGCGCGCATTTCATTGCCAACGAACGGGTCGACGCAAGCGAGCGCTTCGAATTGCGCTCCCCTATTGATCAAAGCCTGCTTGGCCATGTCTGCGAAGGCTCCGATGCCAATGTTGAGGCCGCAATCGTGGCGGCGCAAAAGGCTTTTCCGGCCTGGAGCGCGCTGAGCGCTGCTGAACGCAAACCCTATCTCGATCGCTTTGCGCAGGAAATCGGCAAACGGGCCGAAGCGTTCTGCTTGCTAGAAAGCAATGACGCGGGCGTGTTGCTGTCGCGGATGCAGCACGGGGTTGTGCCGCGGGCAATGCTCAACATCAGTTGGTTTGCCGAACATGCGTTGAGCCTGCAGGACAACCCCATCGATACCGAACAGGCGCATCACATCGTGCGCCATGATCCGGCCGGCGTGGTGGCCATCATCACGCCCTGGAATGCGCCGCTGATGTTGTCGACCTGGAAGCTCGGGCCGGCGCTGGCAGCCGGTAATACCTGCATTCTCAAGCCCCCCGAGTGGGCTCCGCTTACTTGTTCGCTGTTGGCCGATGCGGCGCTGGCGGCTGGCTTGCCGGCCGGGGTGTTCAACGTCGTGCAAGGCGCCGGCAGCACGACCGGTGCCAGGCTGGTGAGTGATCCTCGACTCGCCCGGATTTCTTTCACCGGCAGCGTACCGACTGCCAAGTGGATTGCGCAGGCTGCCGCCGCCAATCTGGTGCCCTGCAGTCTGGAGCTGGGCGGCAAGAGCCCGTTCATCGTGCTGGACGATGCCGATCTCGATCAGGCCGCGGCCACAGGGGCATTGATGTATCGCAATGCGGGGCAGGTTTGCCTGGCCGGCACGCGCTTTCTGGTGCATGAGCGAGTGGCCGAGGCGTTTGTCGGCAAGCTGCGCGCTTATGTTGAAAAGCTGGTCATCGGCGATCCGCGCGACCAGAGCACCGAAATCGGCCCGGTCATTCATCCTCGTCAGGTGGCGCGCGTGCTTGGTTTTGTTGAGCGTGCGGTTTCCGGTGGCGCGACCTTGTTGTGGGGCGGCAAGAAGCATCCGTTTGGTGCCCAGTATCTCGAACCGACAATGCTCAGCAACCTGAAGCAGGCCGATGAAATCGTGCAGAACGAAGTGTTCGGGCCGGTGCTCACCTTGCAGACCTTTGGCAGTGATGACGAGGCTGTGGCCATGGCCAACGGCACCGATTACGGCTTGGGTGGCGTCTGCTACGGACAGGTCGAGCACGCCACCGCGCTCGCCCAGCAGGTTCGAACCGGTTTCATTTGGGTCAACAGTTTCGGTATTCGCGATCTGGCCGCGCCTTTTGGCGGCATCAAGCGCAGCGGCATCGGGCGTGAAGGCGGCAAATGGAGTTTCGAATTCTTTTGTGACATCAAGGACGTAATCGTGCCCAAAAAGCCTTTTACGGCCAGCTTCAGTCAACGTTGAGAGACAGATCATGAAAAACGGTTTGATTGCAGGTGCTGCACTGGTTTCCCATCACCCCGGGTTGATGCAGTGCGAGGAATTCCGGGTCATGCAAGGCGGCGGTGCCGACTCTGATCTTATTGCCGGTTATGCACGCTTGCGTGATCGCATTGAAGCCGCGCGTGCTGATGTAGTGATCATCTTCGATTCGCACTGGTTTACGACTGGCTATCATCTTGTCGACGGGGGCGAGCATTACGAGGGTAGCTATACCTCCGATGAGATGCCCTGGTATCTGCATGGCGTGCCGTATCGGTACCGGGGTCATCCCACCCTGGCAACCCTGATCGAAGCGGTATCGCGCGAGCAAGGCGGCTATAACCGCGCCATTCGCCATCCCGACCTGAGCCGGCATTACGCGACCATCAATCTCGTCAAGCAATTACGCCTCGAACTGTCCGATACCGCGGTAGTCAGTGTCAGCTCGTGCCAGAACTGCGAGTGGAAGGCTTTTCTCAAATCAGGTGAAGCCATTGGCGAGGCGGTCAAGCGCAGTGGCTTGCGGGCCGTGCTGCTGGCGTCGGGGGCGCTGAGTCACAAATTCAACAACATCGACTGGAAGCCCAAGCATCCGCGCATCTTCCATGAGAGCAATGTTTCAAGCCCCGAGAACGCGGCCAGTGACAAGGGCGCAATTGCGTTCATGGAACAGGGCCGACACGATCAGGTACTGAGCCGGTGGGATGACGAATACCGCCGCATGCCCTGGGAGGGGTTCGGTGCGCACTATCTGCAAATGATCGGCGCGATGGGAGGTGACCAATGCCGGGCGAAGGGAGTTGCGCTTTCCGAGTATGAGAATGCGCGCGGCACCGGCAACATCCATATGTGGTTCGACAACTGAGGGCAATGCCATGAATTTTGAATTTCCGTTCAACGAGTTGCCAGCAGTGATGTGCGGTCCACGGGTCGAACGCCGACGGGTATTGATCGGCGGGTCGGCGTTCTGGGGGACGATGCTCGACAAACCGGGCGAGGAGGGTGGCGCGGCGCAATTGCGCCTTGACGATGGTCGCGTGCTTGATGCCGATGCGGCGAGCTATCTGCCACCGGTAGACCCCACGAAGATCATTGCGGTGCATATCTCGTATCGGTCGCGCAGCATGGAAACGCGCAACAAGCCGCAGCCGACACCCACGCCAACCTACTTCACCAAGCCGCCCAGCTCGCTCAATGGCCACGGCGGCCAAATTTTGAAGCCCGCGGATTGCCAGTACCTCAACTATGAGGGCGAGTATGCGGTCGTCATCTCCAAGCCCTGTCGCAACGTGACGCCAACCGAAGCCTGGGATTACATCGAGGGCTTCTGTCCGGCGCTTGATATGGGTCTGCAGGATTTCCGCGATACCGATCAGGGTTCGATGTTGCGGGTCAAGGGGGCCGATACCTTGTTGCCGATCGGGCCGGGTATCGTGCGCGGCGTCAACCTGTTTGAGCAGACACTGCGTACCTTCGTCAACGGGCGCATGGTGCAAGAGGCACACATCGGCGACGAGACGATCTGGGGCCCGCACTATGTCATCGCCGATCTTGCACGCCACATTACCCTGATGCCGGGCGATGTCATTCTGATGGGCACGCCGTGCCATTCGCGCAGTGTTGATCCGGGCCAGACGGTGGCCTGCGAGATCACTGAAATCGGCCGCGTCGCTGGCACGGTTGTTGCCATTGATGCGCCGCGGGTGGCGGCATTGGGGGTTGGGCATCAGCCTGCCGACAGCCCTGAGGTGCGCCGCGTGGCGCTGGGCTTCGATGAACGCGTGCCGGAGCAGTTGCGCGAAAACCTGCGTTTGTCCCGCGCCGGATAGGCGCACGCGCGGCGGCCACAATGGCCGTGCTGCCGCGCTGTCAAAACACTCGCAAGAGGTGGTTTTGCAGCTAAGCTGACGTGTCGCTGAACTCGATGCTATTGTCTCATCAGGGCCCGCAAGCAGAGCGTCGTTTACC
>CAXBNM010000199.1:0-8572 GCA_963976885.1 uncultured Burkholderiaceae bacterium | reverse complement strand
CGTCAGCGGCACGGTTGAGCCCGGCACCGGCGCGACCGAGGTCCAGGTGACCATCGGCGGCGCAACGCAAACCGTGGCGGTCAACGCTTCCAATCAGTGGACCGCGGTATTCCAGTCGGCCCAGTTGCCGGCCGACGCCCCCACCACCCCCTACAACATCGTCGCCAGTGCCATCGATGCGGCCGGTAATGTCGGCGCCGCCAGCGCACCGGTTGCCGTCACCATCGACCGCAATCCGCCGACCGCCACGCTGAGCAGCGATGGCGGCACCGTTACCAATGACGCGTTCACCGTTACCTTCGACTTCGGAGAAAACGTGATCGGCTTTGCCGCCAACGACATTGCAGTCAGTGGCGCGACCCTGGTCGCCGGCTCAGTCAGCGGCAGCGGCGGCGTCTATACCGCCGACTTTCTGCCCACCGCCAACGCGCAAGGCAATGCAGTCGTCAATCTGGTCGCCGGTGCCGTGACTGATGCAGCCGGCAACCCGAGTGTGGCCGGGTCAGTCACGCAGGCATTTGACCGCATTGCCCCCACGCTGAATATTACCGATAACGTGAACGGCACCGCCTCCGGGCCGATCACGTTTACCTTCAACTTCGGTGAAGCGGTGACCGGTTTTACCGCTGCCGATATCACCGTCACCGGGGGTGCCGCTGGCGCGTTGACGGCCACAACGAACCCCGGGGTGTATACGATGGTGGTCACGCCGGGGCCGGCAGTGACCGGTAACGTCGTCGTCTCGGTCGGCGCCAATGCGGCCGTCGATGCGGCCGGCAACGGTTCGTCGGCCGACGCCCAGACGCAGGGATTCACCCTCGACAACACGCCGCCAACCCTGGTCATCACCGACAACGGTGGCGCAACAGCTACCGGTCCGGTCCTGTTCACCTTCACCTTCAGCGAGCCGGTCACCGGCTTCACCGCCGCTGATGTCAACGTCACCAATGGCACCGCTGGCGCACTCAACAGCAACGCCAACGGCAACATCTACACGATGACCGTCACACCTGCCGCTAATTCGAATGGCGTCATGACGGTTACGGTGCCCGCCAACAGCGTTCAGGATGCCGCCGGCAACAACAATGCGGATACGATCACCAGCACGCAGCCGTTCAATACCGAACTGGCGCCCACGGTCACGATCACCAATGACGCCACCGGCCCGAACCCGGTCAATGGCAACGTAACCTATACCTTCACCTTCAGCGAAGATGTCTCCGACTTTCAGACCAACGACTTGTCGGTATCCAATGGCACGGTCCTCAGCATTGCGGGCTCCGGCGACACCTACACAGCCGTCGTTCGCCCCGATGCCGATGAGACCGGCAACATGGTGCTGACCCTGGCGGAAGATGCGGTCGTGGCCGACGGCGTTGGCAATGCCGAAGCAGTGGCCGCGCCAGTCGCCTTCGACACCGAACGTCCGGCACCGACCATTACCGACGCAGCGCCAGCTATCGCCACGGGTCCGGTGACCTATACGATTGATTTTGGTGAACCGGTAACCGGGTTTACCGCAGCCGATCTGACCATTACCTCCACGGGCGGAACGGCAGTCATTGGGCCGTTGAACACGAGTAACGCCGCCACCGGCGTCTATCAGATCACCGTTACGCCGGAGGCAGACTCTTTCGGCGTTATCCGGGTCGGCCTGGCCGCCAACGCAGCCGCCGACCAGTCCGGCAACAACAATACGGCGGCCGCGCAAAACAATCAGAGCTACAACACGACCATCCCGGCTGCCACCACGGGCGGCACCGTGCTGAACATTACCACCCAGGATCTGCTGGAAGACAACGCGCCAGCCGGCATCGCCGGGTTCGGCGCCGAAAGTACCAGCACTCCGGCCGCCGAACCCGCTCCGGTTGCGCTCACCGGCAATCTGCTCCCCTATCAACAGCTTGACGCGTTGATCTGACAGAGACGGTAACCAAGCGTCACAGCTTGGATACCCCCGCAGGCTCACGCGCCGCGCCGCAGGCATTACGATTAGCTGTTACCAGTTATCGAAGGCCTTATGGCGACCATCCTGAAAGTAATCGACCCCGCCGGCAACATCACCGAAGTCGTGCTGGAAGCGCAGCGCTCGGCGATTGACGCCGCCCCCGGCTACAGTTACCTGCTCGATGGCGCAGGCGCGCCCGCGCCGCGCATTCTGCGGGTCGACGGCGATCTGGTCATCGAAGAGATGCCGGGCGGACAGGCGCTGGTAGTGGCCGACTTTTTTACCGCTTGCACGCCCGATGAGGTCTGCACGGCTGCGGTATCCAATTTCGACGGTGCCAGCAACCTCGCGATCACGCCGGCCACCCAGCCGCTGGCGGCACTCACCGAAGGCAGTTTCCTGATGTTTGCGGCCGATGCCACTCCCGCAAGCCTGCCCACGCCCCCCGAAGAAGACAACCCGATCGGCTGGAAACCCATTGCCGCAGGTGTTGGCGGTCTGGCCATCGTGGGGGCCGGTCTGGCCGGTGGTGGCGGTGGTGGCGGCGATTCAACCGCCCCTGCATCGCCAGATGTCGACGCCGTTGTCGCCAACAATTCACGCCCCGTCATCAGCGGCACCGCCGAACCCAACAACGCCATTGCCATGACTATCACGCTGGCCGGCACCGGCGAGCGCATCACCTACAACACCCGTTCCGACGCCAACGGCAACTGGTCGATCGACACCGCCACCGCCACGCCCACCGCCGGGGCGCTGCCCGCCGAGGGCCTGCCCAATGTCGCCGGCTCGACGATCAATGTGGTGGCCACCGACACCGCCGGCAACATCAGCGGCAACACGGTCACGCCGATCGTCTTCGATCTCACCCCGCCGGACGCACCAACCGTGAATACCGAGCCGGAACTGGACGCTTCGGGCGGTCGCCTGGTCCTCAATCAGGCCGGCGCGGTGGACGGCACGGTGCTGCGAGGCCAGGCCGAGGCGGGCAGCACCGTCACCATTGTCCTCAGCGGTCCGGCCGGCTTTTCGGTCACCGAACAGATGGTCGTCGGCGCCGATGGCGCCTGGCAACTGGCCTTGGGCGCCGCCGATCTGCCGGCCACCGACGGCGGCCTGGCGGTTCAGGTGACCGCCACCGATGCAGCGGGCAACACCAGTGCCGCCACCACCGTCAATGTGTTGCTGGACCGCACCTTGAGCGACGCCACCCCGGTGATTGAAGGCATCATCGACAACCGCCCGCTGTTCACTGGCGTGGTCATCAATGGCCGCAGCAGCAACGACTCGACCCCAAGTGTCGAAGGCTCGATCAGCGCGCCCCTGGCCATCGACGAAAGCCTGGAGGTTTCACGCAATGGCCAGGTCGTCGGCACCGCGACGGTCGCCGATGGCCGTTTTGCCTTTGTCGACAGTCTCACAACGAACGGCCCTGCTTCCTATACCGTGCAACTGGTCGATACCTCGGGCAACAGCGAGCCCTATTCGATGGTGCTCGATACCATTGCGCCCGACCAGTCGGTCGCGATCACGGCGGCCACCGGCGTCGGCTCCGATGCCAATCTGATTACCCCCGGCAGCGGCATTCTGGCCACCGAATTCACGCTGACGCTGACGCTGTCCGACGTGCTGGCGGCCGACGAAACACTGCAGCTCTACCGCGCTTCAGGCAGCAGCACCACCGCCTTGCTCGACACAGCCGTCGTCGGCGATGCGACCGACCTATCTGGTCAGGAGTTTCTGTTCGTCGACAGCGTCACGGCGCCCGAAGCACTGGCCTATCAGGCCCGCGTCGTCGATGCGGCCGGCAATGCCAGTGCCTACACATCGCCGTTGCTGTTCAGCGTGATCCTCGACACCCCCTGACGGGCTCCGACCGGAATCGCCACAGCCACTCAGAGACCTGTGGCAGCGCGGCATCAGCGTCCGGTTGCACCCGACGGACGGCTGGCGTCATATGGAGACACTTGCCGTCCGCATCGCTGCAAAAGCCTACAATCAGACGCAGATGCTGACCTCATTACCCCCCGCCATTCGCCGCTTTAGCCCCTGCCACCGGACGGCGCCGGTCGTTGCCGCACTCGCCGCCGTCGGACTGTGCCTGAGCACGCTCGCCAACGCCCAGACCACGGCAGCCGACAAGCCCGCCGTCACCGCCACAACAGTGGCGGCGCTGAATACGCCAGATCTGGCCATCATGGTCGATCACGCCCTGGCCAATTACCCTGCGCTCATCGTTGCGCAATCGGCGCGTAACGTGGCCCGCTACGATATCGAACGGGCGCAGGCCAAACACTATCCGACCGTTTCAGTAGCCGGCTCGCGCAAACTCGATGGCGCCGTAACCGGTTCGCTCGGCCCGCGCGTCAATCTCAATCTGTACGCCTCGGGCGCCATTGAAGCCGAGGTTGAACGCGAGCGCTGGCGCGAGATGGCGCTGACCAGCACCGAATCGGAGCGCCGCGAAGACATCGCCTTCGATGTCGTGCAGGCCTACTACCGGGTTCTGGCCGCCGTGCGGTTGCGCGACACCACCCGGCGCAGCCTGGACCGCCATCTTGAGCTGGTCGACGATTTTCGTGAGATAGCCAAAATCGATCAGGGCCGCCGCTTTGATCTCGTGCAATCCCAGGCGCGCGCCGAGCAGGTGCGCTTTCAACTGGCCGAGCGCGACACCGAAATTGCCCTGGCCCGTGAGGCGCTGGCCCGCTTCTACCCCGAGCCCTTCGACCCCGAGCGGCTGCCCATGCCACCGGCAATGCCCAATCCGCTGCCGGTCACCGTCGAGGGCCAGGCCTTGCTGGCCGAAAAACACCCCGCCGTGCTCGCGGCCGAACGCCAGCTGATGGCCGCCCGCGCCAACCTTAAAGTTGCCAAGGGCAACCGCGGCCCGCGTGTCGATGTCGAATCCCAGACTGGCGCCAATCGCTTCTCGCAACTGACCCTGAGCTGGCCGGCCTTCGATATGTCCGCCTCGGCGGCCCAGAGTTCGGCCGACGCTGCGCTGCTCGGCGCCGCCGCCGAGGTCGACGAACAGCGCCGCCTGGTGCTGGAAACCCAGCGCCGCGCAATAGCCGCCTGGCGCACCGCCAATGAACGCCAGCGCATTGCTGAGAACCAGATCGACATCGCCGGCCAACTGGTCGAGGTCTATCGCGAACAATTCGGCATCGGCCGGCGCAATCTGCTCGACCTGCTCAATGCCTATTCCGAACTGGCCAGTGCCGAAGCGGCGGCTGAAAGCAGCAAGATCGATGCGGGGCTGGCCCGCCGTGAAGTCGAGTACGCCATTGGCCATTTATCCCGTGCCGTCACGAGTGAGCAACCATGAGCAAAATGCCCGCCAATCTCCTCGAAGGCCTGTCGCAGCTTGCCCATGCGCGCCAGCGACCCGTCTCGGTTGTGGCGCTGCGAGCGCAGGTAACCTTCGAACCCGATGAAACGGTCAACATGAACTCGTTGGCCGGCGCCATGAACACCGCCGGCCTGACGCTGATGCGGCATGACGGCCCGCTGCCGACGCTGGCAGCCGAGAATCTGCCCGCCCTCGCCGCCTGCGGTGACGGCTCATTCCAACTGGTCAGTGACCCGGCCCAGATCGGAGACGAAGACCTGCCCGACGGCTATGCCGGTTACTGCCTGTTGCTGATTCCCCGTCCCGGCCCCGACATGCGCTCGGAGTTGCCGGCCCGGCGCAGCGCGCGTGCCTGGTTCTGGAAAGTGATCTGGAGCCTGCGCCCGTTTTACGCCCATGTGGCGCTGGCCACGCTGATCGTCAATCTGTTGTCGATTGCCGTGTCGCTGTACGTGATGAACGTCTACGACCGGGTGGTGCCCAACCGCACCTATGAAACATTGTGGGTGTTGACCATCGGCACCACCATTGCGCTGGCCTTCGACTTCGTGGCCAAGACCTTGCGCGCCTGGCTGATCGACACCGCCGGCAAGCGCGCCGACCTGCAGATCAGCTCGGGACTGTTTCAGCGCATGATGGCCATGCAACTGATTCAGAAGCCGGCTTCCTCGGGGTCGTTTGCCAACAACCTGCGCGACTTCGAAACGATTCGTGAAGTGCTGACCTCGGCAAGTCTGACAACACTGATCGACCTGCCCTTCTTCTTGCTGTTCGTGCTTGTGATCGGCCTGATTGCGCCACCGCTGGCCATCGTGCCGCTGGTTGCAGCCGGTCTGGTCATCATTGCCGGGCTGATCGTGCAACGACCATTGGCGCGCCACATTCTCGACTCGATGAAGGAAGGCTCGCAGCGCCAGGGCATGGCCGTCGAGGCCGTTGAAGGCATCGAAACGCTGAAGGTCAACAATGCGCTTGGCCACATGCAGCAGCGCTGGGACTGGTATACCGCCTCGGTCGCCCAGTCGTCGCTGAAGGCACGCAACCTGTCGAACTTCGTGATGAACTCGACCTCCTCGGTGCAGCAAATGTGTACCGTCGGCACGGTCGTCATCGGTGTGCACCTGATTCACGCCGGCGAACTGTCGATGGGCGGACTGATCGGCGCCGTCATTCTGTGTGGCCGGGCCATCGCGCCACTGGCCCAGGTGGCCGGTCTGGCGGTGCGTATCCAGCAGGCGCGCGCCGCCTTCTCGGGTCTGCAAGCGATGATGGACAAGCCGCTCGAGCGTGAACCCGATCGCACCTACCTGAGCATTCCGCGCCCGCAAGGCGCGCTGGCACTGTCCAACCTGACCTTCAAGCACGATCCGCAAGGGCCGAACCTTTTTGAAAACCTGAACCTGAACATCAAGGCCGGCGAGCGGGTCGCCATTCTCGGGCGCACCGGCAGCGGTAAATCCACCGTGTTGCGTCTGGCGGCCGGTCTGTACACGCCGCAAGCCGGGCTGGCCACTTTCGACGGGCTCGATTTACGTCAGCTTGATCCGGCCGAGTTGCGCGCCAGCATCGGCTTGTTGCCGCAAGACGCACGTTTGTTTCTGGGCACGCTGCGCGAAAACCTCGAACTGGCGCGCACCGATCGGCGGGGCGACGATGAGCAACTGATCCGAGTGCTCAAGCACTTCGGTCTCGATCAGCTCATCGCCCGCCATCCGCGCGGCCTCGACATGAACCTGGGCGAAGACGGCATGGGCTTGTCGGGCGGCCAGAAGCGGCTTGTGTCGCTGGCCCGGCCGTGGCGCTGCTCGATGAACCCACCGCCGGCCTCGACCCGAATACCGAACGTACGATTCTCAATGCGCTGGCCCAATGGGCCAGTCAGCCCACGGCCCACGCCCCGCGCCGCGGGCTGGTCATCGTGACCCACCGCCCGCCCGTTCTTGATATTGTCGAACGTGTCATCGTGATGGAAGGCGGTCGAATCGTCGTCGACGGCCCGCGCGCGCAGGTGATGGAGCAACTGGCCAAAGGCATCACCATCAGCACGGCGGCCAACTGATGGAACTGATGCAATGAGTGTGAGCCTCCCCAATGCCAGCGTTGCCAGCGGCGACAAGCCCCGCCTGGCATTCATGTCCATTGTCCTGATCGCCGGCCTGATGGTCGCGTTTGCGGTCTGGGCCAGCTACTCCGAACTCGAAGAAGTCACACGCGGTCAGGGCCGGGTCATTCCGAGCAGCCGCGAGCAAGTCATTCAGAGTCTCGACCCGGGCATCCTGACCGAGATGAAAGTGCGCGAAGGTGACGTCGTCAAAGCCGGCGATCTGCTGCTGCGCATCGACGACACGCGCGCCGCCGCGTTGTACCGGGAACTGGCCGCCAAAACGACCTCCCTGGCCGCATCGGCCGCTCGGTTGCGGGCCGAAGCCTACGGCGGCGAACCGGACTACCCGCCCGAAGTGCTGGCCGATGAAGAAATCGTCAGGCGTGAAAATCAGGCCTTCCGCGCCCGCGTCGGAGGTCTCGAAACCAGCCTGGCCGGCCTGAAAAAAGGCGTTGACCTGCTGGACCGGGAGATCGCCATTACCGAACCCATGGTCAGCCGCGGCCTGGTTTCTGAGGTTGAGCTTTTGCGACTGCGCCGCCAGCGCAATGAGCTGGCCGTGCAGATTACCGACCGACGCGATAAATTTCGCGCCGATGCGGCCGCCGACCTGATCAAGTTCGATTCCGAACTGGCGCAGGCACTGGAATCGCGCAATGCCCGCGAAGACACCTTTCGGCGCACCGAAATTCTGTCGCCGATGAACGGGCGGATCAAATCGATTCAGATCAACACCATCGGTGGCGTGGTGCAGGCCGGACAGGAAATCATGACCATCGTGCCGACCGAAGACAATCTGCTGATCGAAGCCTATGTACGGCCGGCCGATGTCGCGTTCCTGCATCCCGATCAGAAAGCGGTCGTAAAAATCAGTGCCTACGACTATGCCATTTACGGCGGGCTCGACGGCAAGGTCGAGAACATTTCGCCCGACACCTTGCGCGATGAGCGCCGCGGCAACACGCCGGTGGCCGATGTGGCCGACGAGGCCAACTCGTACTACCGGGTGCTGGTTCGCACCAACGAGAACAACCTGACCACGCCGGATGGCCGGGTACTGCCGATCATTCCCGGCATGACGGCTACAGTGGAAATGCTGACCGGTCGCAAGACGGTGCTGCAATATCTGGTCAAGCCCTTGAATCGCGCCGGCGAAGCACTGCGC
>CAXBNM010000198.1:0-8617 GCA_963976885.1 uncultured Burkholderiaceae bacterium | reverse complement strand
CACGATCACGTGCTGGTCAAGGAACCGGGCAACTCGGTGGTCACCCCCTGGCACCAAGACCGCCCTTACTATCTGGTCGAAGCCAGCCAAACGGTCAGCTTCTGGGTGCCCCTCGACCCGGTGCCGCGCGAGCGCACCATTGAATACGTCGCCGGTTCGCATCGCTGGGGTAAAGACTACAAGCCGACCCGGTTTGATGGCACCGATCTGTATCCGGACGATCTTTCCGAGGCAATGCCCGACATCAACAAGTTGCGCAATGAACTGACCATTCTGGGCTGGGCGGTTGAGCCCGGTGATGCCATTGCGTTTGACTTCGGCATCATTCACGGCGCACCGGCCAATGCATCAGCAACGCGCCGCCGGGTTACATCCATTCGCTGGGTCGGCGACGACGCACGCTTTGTGAAGCGCCCCGCCAAGACTTCACCGGCGTTCCCCGATCTGGTCTACGAAGATGGCGCGCCGTTTGAGGGTGAGCAATTTCCGGTGTTGTTTGACGCGCGCTGAGTAAAACCGGGCCACGGGCCCAGCGGCGCGGGCCGATTTTTTTACTTGCCCGCCCAGTCCAGCGCCGCCTGCAGACATTGCCGCAGCAAGGGCCGCAATTGTTCGGTCAGATCCTGGCGCAACGGGAACGGCGCCTGCTCATCCATATAAAGCCGCTGCGTCATTTCCAGTTGCACCGCGTGCACGCCGGCGGCGGGTTGCCCATAGGTGCGAGTAATGTGACCGCCGGTAAAGCGGCCATTCAACACCCAGCTGTAGTCGTCCTGCGCGCGTACGGGCTGCAAGATGGTTTCGATCAGCGCCGGATCACATGAGGCGCCCTTGGCCGTGCCGAAATTCAGATCCGTCAGCTGCCCTTCAAAAAAGCGCGGCAACACCGAGGCTATCGAGTGTGCGTCCCAGAGCACGACGCGCTCGTGCTGACCGCGCAACCGGGCCAGCTCGGCGGTGAGTGTTTCGTGATACGGCCGCCAGTAAAGCTCGCGCCGCTCGCCAATGGCCGCTTCATCGGGCGGCCCGTCCTGGTAAACCGGTTCGAAACGAAAGGTATCGACTGGCACGAGGCCGGTCGTGTTCTGGCCGGGATACAGATTCTGATTGTCGGGCGGGCGGTTCAGGTCAACGACAAGACGGCTGTGCGTAGCGGCCAGCACCGTCACATCCATCGCCGCCAGAAAATCATAGACCTGCGGCAGATGCCAGTCGGTGTCGGCGAGCTGGCGTGCGGCCGGCGTCATCCGGGCGAGAATCTCGGCCGGCACCGTGGTGCCGGCGTGCGGAATCGAGACCATCACCGGCGCATTGCCGCGCTGCAAGCTATAAGGATTGGTTGATGCGGCGGTCATGAGCGTCTCCGAGCAATGAACGGATGTTCCGCAGTCAGCCCGCGCTCAGGCCAGCTGGCTATTTGGCATTGGGGCAATTGGGTTTGATGCAATTGCCGTACAGGGCAAGTGCATGCTCGGCCAGCTCAAAGCCATGGGCTTTGGCCACCTTTTTCTGCCGCTCTTCGATCGCGGCGTCGTAGAACTCTTCGACCTGCCCACATTGCAGACACACGAGATGATCGTGGTGCTCGCCTTCGTCGAGTTCGAAAATGGCCTTGCCACTCTCGAAGGTGCTGCGCTTGAGCAGCCCGGCCTGTTCAAATTGGGTGAGCACCCGGTAGACGGTTGCCAAGCCAATATCTTCGCCGTTTTCGAGCAGCAATTTATAGACATCTTCGGCGGTCAGGTGCCGGTCATCGCTGCGTTCAAAGGCTTCTAGAATGCGAATGCGGGGCAAGGTTGCTTTCAGCCCGGCATTTTTCAGGTCGCCCGTGGATGGCATAGTCAGTTCTCGAGGTTCGGTTCAACAGGTAGTTTACCTGCATTGAACGGCCAATTTCTCAGGCTGGCTCGGCGGCGGGCAGCAGACCGGCCAGATCCGCCGGGTCGAGATCAAAAACCCGCGCCACCTGATCGGCCTGCAAGACCTCGCCAGCCAGGCCGTCGGCCACCAGTTGGCCCTGGCGCAAAAGCACACAACGGTCGGCCCAGCGCCGTACCAGCGCCAAATCGTGCAGTACCGCAATCACTGCCCAGCCGTTGTCGGCGCACTGGCGCAGCACCCGCATCAACCCGATCTGATACTTCAGATCGAGCGCCGCGGTCGGCTCGTCAAGCAGTAGCCAGCGCGCCTGATCCGGCGCGGCCGGCTCCCAGATCTGCGCCAGCACCCGCGCCAGTTGCACACGCTGACGCTCACCACCCGACAAGGTCAGGTAGTTGCGCTCGGCCAGCGCACTGATTCCCATTTGCGCCATCGCCGCGCGCACGATCCGCGCATCATCACGCGCCGTGCTGATGCCTTGATGAGGGGCCCGACCCAGCATCACCACCTCGGCCACCTGAAACGCAAACAACAACGCGCTTTGCTGCGACAACACCGCCCGCCGCCGCGCCAGTGCCACCGGCGAATAACTGCTCAGCGTCCGGCCATTGAGCAGGATCCGGCCGGCGTCGGGAGGCGACGAGCCCGCCAGGGCACCGAGCAGCGTCGATTTGCCCGCGCCATTGGGCCCGCAGATCGCCACGAACTGGCCGGGGCTGGCGGTCAGGCTGATATCGGTCAGCAAACGGGCCGAGCCACGGCGCACGGACACTTGTTCAGCCGTCAACTGGGCCGGCGTCAATCCCTCAGTACTCATCCGAACGCCCCGCTGGCCCGTTGGCGCAGCAACAGAATCAGAAAAAACGGCGCGCCGATCATCGCCGTCACGACCCCGAGCGGCAACTCGGCCGGCACGACCACCATCCGGGCGCCCAGATCGGCCAGCGACAACACCATCGCACCGGTCAAGGCCGACAAGGGCAACACATAGCGGTGATCCGGACCGCTCAGCAGGCGTACCAGATGCGGCGTCACCAGGCCGATGAAGCCGACGATGCCGCTGGTGGCCACCGCCGCCCCGACACCGAGCGCGGTCAGCAATGCGGCGCGCCGTTTCAGGCTGACCACCGCCACGCCCAGGTGCACCGCATCCGCCTCACCGAGCAACAAGGCGTTGAGCGGCCGGGCCAGGCGCAGCGCCAACGCAGTCGCGATCAGCATCACCGCCATGCCGGGCAGACTCGCCGCCCAGCTTGCGCCGCCCACGCTGCCGAGCGTCCAGAAGGTAAGCAGGCGCAATTGTTCTTCATCGCTCAGAAAAGTCATGAAGCCAATCAGCGCACCGGCCAGCGCATTGGCCGCCACCCCCGCCAACAGCATCATCGGGATGATCACTTTGCCCTCGTGCTGACTGATGCGGTAAATGGCCGCGGTCACCGCCAGCGCCCCGGCGAACGCTGCAATGGGCAAGGTAAAACCACCAAGAGCCGGCAAGCCCAGGCGCGCGCCCAGCACAATCACCAGTACCGCGCCCAGTGCGCCACCGGCAGACACGCCGATCAGACCGGGATCAGCCAGCGGGTTGCGAAACAAGCCCTGCATCACCGCGCCACTGACCCCGAGCGCAGCGCCGACGAGCGCGCACAGTACGACCCGCGGCAGCCGCACGGCGGCTATGACCTGAGCCTTGAAATCAGACGGCTCGGCGCCAGCCAGGCCGATGGCCTGCGCCAGCGCATGCAGCACTTCGGCGGGCGCCATGCGCACCGGACCGATCATCAACGCAAGCAACATCGTCAAGGCCAGCGCAATTGCAACCCCGACCAGCCACAAGCGCCCCCGGCGCGCCCGGTCGAGCGCAAAACCGGGGCTGGCAAGTGGCGCGCTAATGCTTGCCATGGGCAAGTCTGCTCAGCGGCAATTGATGAATCTGGCGCGCCAGCGCCATGGCACTGGCGACAACCCGGGGTCCAAACGCCAGCAGCGCCGCACCGTCGACACCGATCAGCCGTTGCTGACGCCCTGCATCGGTGAGCGCGACGGCAGGCCATTGCAACACGGTCTGCGCGCCGCCCGCACTCGCAATCGAGTGATTCATCATCAGGATGATCTCGGGGTTCAGCGCAATCATCGCTTCGGTTGCTACGGCCTTGTAGCCTCGATGGGTGAATACGTTGTCGGCGTTGATGAGATCAAGCACCGCCTGCGCGGCCGTTGCCGAGCCGGCGGCCTGCGGCGCGCCGCGCCCGGTACTGAGCAGAAAAGCCACCCGAGGCCGCCCCGACAATTGGTCGCGCAAGGTCTGCAACTCGCTGACCTGACGATCGAAGCTGCCGAGCAACTCACCAGCCTGGGCGGGCCGGTGCAACGCCTGACCAAGCAGCTGGATTTTTTCGCGCACCGCCGCCAGCGTGTAATGCTCGGGCGCACGCGCCATGGCAATACCGGTGGCCGCCAACTGGCGGATGACCGCAGGCGGACCCGCCGCTGCACTGAGCAGCAACAGGTCAGGCTCCAGCGACAACACCCCCTCGGCCGCCAACTCACGCATATAACCAACCTTGCGCGTGTCGGCAGCCGCGGCCGGAAACTGGCTGGTGGTGTCGGTAGCCACGACTTGCCCGCCCGCCCCCAGTGCGTAAACGATCTCGGTCAGGTCGCTGCCCACGCTGACAATGCGCTGCGGCGCCCCGTCCGGCGCCGCGCCCGCAGCGGCCACCGCCGCTTGCAGGCTGCCGCCGGCGGTCAGGGCGCTCAAGCCCATAGCCGTCAGCCCCAGACCCGTGAGCGCGCTCCGGCGGCGCCGGTCAGGCACGCCCGCCCGATCGGCGAACTGCAACTCGGTCATTGCACCGCACCCGCATGGTCGACAAGTGACTCGGCCAACTCGCGCCATTGGGCATTTTCCTTCTGGCCCGGCTTGCGTTCACCAAAGAACTGTACGAACTGACGCTGCTGCTCGTCAAACAATTCCAGCGACGTCACCACACCATCGTCGGTGGGTTTGCGCACCAGCCACGAAGTGGCAATGCGGTCGGTACGCAGATGCAGATTGAACTTCGGATCCATCACATTGAGCCAGTCGCCCATCATCTTGATGTTGGCCACCGGACCGGTGTGGATTTGAATACAGCCCGGATTACCCACAAAACACATGATTGACAGACCCGAGGCCGCCGCCTGCTCGAGCATGATCCGAACCGCATCATTGGCGACCGGCATCGCATATTCCGAGCCAATCAAACGCATCGCCTGATGCCGGCCCACCCGAAAGTCGCGCAACATGCCGAAGAAATCATGAGTATCGCGCATCGCACTCCAATGCGCGTGCATGCCAGCCTGGTCGATCTGCTCATCAGGCAGATCAGCTGGCAAAGCTGGCAAGGGCTTGACCCCAAGCGTATCGCTCTGTTCAGTGGCCACACAACGCGACACCAACGCCGACCAGGCCGCCATGTCGGTTTCCCCGCGTGCGAACACCTTGTGCACGGCACGTCCGGAGGCATCAAAGAACTGCAGACTCTGACGCACCCCGCCATCGGCGAGCGGCTGCGTCAACGCAAAACCGTGATGCCACTGGCCCATGAACAAACGCAAATCGATGTGGTGATTGAGCACGATCGCATGGCCGGGCTGGATCGTCACGTGACCATAGCTACCGACTTTCTCGTGCACGACATGCTCATTGCGCGTCAACGCCATCACTTCCCCGACCGCAGGCAGACCGCGCAAGATATCGGCAAAGCGATCCGGCGCCAGACGCTGCGCCCACTGCCCAACACGCGAGGCAATCAGCTGGGCCTCGGACACGCCAATGCGGTCGGCAATGTCAATGGCGCGCAGCCGCGGCGACTCCTGCGCCAGCTTGTCCCATTGCTCGCGAATGGCTGCTGCGTCGACCTGGGCGCCGCTCGACACTACCTTGTCTTCAACACTCATCAGTATCTCCTTCAGTTAGTGGTGGCTGGCTGAACGTCGAGTTCAAACGTCCAGGTTTGCTGGCTCGCACTGTCAGCCGGATCGGCGTAGTCAATTTGCAGCAAATGCATCCGGGCGTAGCTGTCGCCCTCACCCGAGCGCACGATCGTGCCCTGGGTCGGATTGGCCGCCAGCAGATGCGCGGTGGCCGACAGACCGGCCGCCTGCGCTGCATCGGCGGTCGGGAAATAGCTGTAGAAACCGAAGTTCAGTGCCGCCGGATAGCTGCCCTGATACTCGGGCTGCAACTGGGAACTGATCTCGTCGACAACCCAGTTGCGGGCGCTGGCCGGCGTGTCGAGGGCCTGCTGCATTTGCGCCGCCATCGCTTGCGGCGTCGCGGCGACAAAGGCCGCCACAATCGGTGCGCCCTCGGCCGTATACATGCCGTCCGGCGTGCGCGCCAGATAGCCGCCCACCGATCCCGAGCCGGACTCGCCGCCGTTGAGCTTGACGTTATAGCGGTTGAACGCAATCTGCCAGTTACCGCTTGCCGAGGTTTCGGTGCCCGAGATCAGATCGAAATAGGCCCAGTCCTCGGTGGCGTCCACGCTTGCCTGGCGCAATGAGGCCGGTGCAGCCCGGTCAATCCACTGAAACGACACATGTCCGGACTCCGTGCCGGTGGCGCCGCCGTAATAACCGGTAATCTGCAACGCAAACACCGGCGCGGCAGCGGTGCCAACGACTTCTGCACTGGCCGAGTCGGTGGTGATCAGATGAACGCGATACGTCGGATACAACTGCCGGTCTTCGCCGCCCGTCAGCGCATATTCGAAGGCGGTCGACTGAATCGCGTTGTCGCCGGTGAATACGCTCCTGGCGGTGTCGGCAAAGTACAAACGGTCGGTTACCGCGCCGCCGACCGGATCGGTCTGGGCATTGGCCCAACCGAGCAACTCGCTCCAGGTATGCTCAAACGGCGAACCAAAAGCGCCACCGTTGCCTACGCCACTGGGCCCACTGTTGGTGGCCAGGCTGGCCGAGCGGCCGCCACTGACCAACTTGATATCCCACTGCGCGTTATCGCAGCCAGCTACTTCGGTCTGGGTATCAAAGTCGTAACAAACTGCCTCACCAGCGGCGGGCAACACAACCTGCCACTGCGCGTCCGTGGTGAATCCGGTTTCGGCCCCAGGAGCCGGATCCGAACCGACCGTGTCATTGTCTCCGCTGCCGCCCCCGCCACAGGCGGCAAGCGCTGCACACAAACCGAGTAGCGCGATATTCTGCTTTTTATTCATGGTTTCCTTGATTCGATTTATCGTCAAACATGGCATGCAAGAGCATCAGTTCACCCCTGCTCCGACATTGCGTTGCCCGCTACGGGCGTTGCCAAACTGCATGCGCAAGGCCAGCGTGATCAGCCGCCCCGAGCGTGGTCCAAAATCATTGCTGTCGCTGAAGTCGCGCTGCTCATCAAACACATTGCGAATGGAAAAAAGCAGCTGCGTGTTGGCCGTGAGCTTGCGCGTCACCGCCAGATCCAGCAGCGCCCAGTCGGGCGAGCGCTCGCCCGACTCGGTATTGATCAGCTCACTGCTCTGGTGGCGCAAACGTGTGGTCAGCGCCGTATCGGCGTTCAACTGCCAGTCCGCGCTCAGGCGGCTCAGATGCGCAGGGCGACGGGTCAGCTCGGCACCGGTATCGAGGTCAACCGCCTTGGTGTAGGTGTAACCAGCCCCCAGCAACAAGGCCGGCGTCGCCTGCCACTGCGCGCCCGCTTCAATGCCGCTGGTGCGGGCCCGGGCAATGTTGTCGTACTGAAAGGACTGCACGCCGTTGAAGACACCGGTCGGCGTCTCGTCGATCTGAATCAGATCACTGATGCGGTTGTAGAAACCGGTGAGCTCCAGGCGCAAACCGTTGCCACGCACGAAGCTTGAGCCCAGTTGCAGACTGCTCGAGCGCTCGGGCTGCAAATCAGGGTTGCCGCGCACCACATAGCCATAGGCACTGTGGTCAAACAGGAAAAAGCGCTCTTTCAGATTGGGCACCCGATAACCCCGCCCGGCGCTGAACCGATTGATCACCTTCCAGGGGCCGGCCAGCGCGGCTTCGTGACGCAGGCTGAGTTTGGGGGCCAGGTAGGAACCGAAATCCTGATCCTGCTGCCAGCGCGCGCCCACGACCAGTTCGAGACTGTCGGTCAGCGCGATGTCATTTTGCAGATAGAGTTCGTCGCTGCGCCGGCTCGCGGTGCCATCACCCAGTTCGGCAATACCGTTATTGGTCTGTGACAACGATTCAAGCCGCACATCGGCGCCAAGCTGCCAGAGCTGACGCTCAAACAATGGCAGATCGAACTGCGCACTGAACTGACGGGTTTCGACAGCGGCAACTCGCTCAATGGTCTGCACCGATTGCGAATAGGTATTGGACTGGCTGTCGTAATCTTCATCAAGCGCCTTGAGCGACAAGCCTCGTCCCTGGCCAAGATCCCATTGCCAGCCCGCGCTCAGACGCTGGCGCTGAATGTTCTCGGTTTTCAGCTGCGGCACCCGGTTGGGCGGCACGAAAAGCTCAAACCGTTGCACATCGCGTTCGTCGTAATGGCTCAGCTGCACAAAGGCATGGGTATCGCCCTGACCGACCCAGCCCAGCCGCCCGACCAGCTTGTCCCGCCGGATCTGGTCTCCCTGGCGCGACCATCCCTGTGGATCAAGCGCGAAGCCATCATCGCGCAGCCCGTCGCCGGCCAGTCGCCAGCGCCAGCTGGGTGAGCCGCCTTCAACGGTGGCCTGCAAATGCTGGCGGG
>CAXBNM010000197.1:0-8634 GCA_963976885.1 uncultured Burkholderiaceae bacterium | reverse complement strand
GCCGGCCCAGCCCTGCGTAGTCGAGCGTGTTGCCGGTTTCCGGGGCAATGATCAGCGTCTGTTGCGGCTGCAAGCCAATTTGCGCGCGCAACACTTCAGTCAAGGTCGACGCCTCGGCCAGCGTGTCGGCGCCCGCTGTCTTACCCACGACCGACCTGCTCAAAGTAGGCCCCGAAGATGTCATCGGTACTGGGTTCGACCGGCGCAATGGGGCGCGCAATACGCGTGATGTTCAGGTAATGCGTGTAATTCATGTTGTCCGAGAAACTATTGCCTCCCCAGGTTCCGCACCCCATCGACAACGAGAAAGGCAGCCCGTTGTCGAAGCTGCCACCGGTAGCAATGCAATGCGCCTGATTGACGATGACGCGCGACACCGGCAACTGCTCGGCCAGTTGCATCGCCTGCGGCTCGCTTTGCGCAGAATGCAGACCAACGGAATGGCCGGCGCCCTGATAGGCATAGATGCGGCTGACGATTTCCACCGCATGGTCGAAGTCACGCGCCCGGTACACGGCCAGCACCGGCGACAGCTTCTCGCCCGAGAACGGGTGATCCGCGCCAAAGCCGGTTTCCGGCACCAACAGAAACTGACAACGCTCGGGCACCGTCAGCCCTGCCTGCTGCGCAATCTTGCCCGCCGGCCGGGCGGTAATGGCGGCGGCCAGTCGGCCCTCCGGCCACATGGTCTGCTGCAGCGCGCTCTTTTGCGCGCCATCCAGCCAGTGCCCCCCCAGGGCCGTCAGCTCGGCCACCATCTGCTCGTAGACGCTGTCGAGAATGACCACCGAGTTTTCGGACGAACAACTCGTGGCGTGATCAAACGTTTTCGATAACGCGATGGCGCGCGCCGCCGCCGCCAGATCGGCGCTGGCATCAACGATGACCGATGCATTGCCAGCGCCGACACCGAAGGCCGGCGTGCCGCTGGAGTACGCCGCCCGGATATTGGCCTGCGAACCGGTGGCCACGATGAGATCGGCCTGGCGCATCAATTCGTGCGTGGTGGCCTTGGTAACCGGCGCGGGCAGCACCTGCACCAACCCCTGCGCCAACTCGGGGTTCATGCCGGCGCGCTGCAACTCGCGATGAACAAACTCAATGAGGCGGTTGGCAGTCGTCCAGCCCTTGGGCGAAGGCGCCAGAATGATCGCGTTACGCCCTTTCAGCGCATTGATGATCTTGTTGGCAGGTGTGGCCCCCGGATTGGTACTGGGCGTAATGGCCGCGACCACCCCCACCGGCCGGGCAATTTCGGTAACCCCGGTGGCCTCATCGTGGCTGATGACGCCAACCGAGCGGGCACCGGCCAGATCGCGCAACAAACCGAGTGTTTTGCGATGATTCTTGGCGATCTTGTCGGCAACATCGCCCAGACCGGTATCGGCCACCGCCAGTTCAGCCAACTCCTGATTGCGCGCCGGCTCCATGATGGCCCAACCCGCACTCAGCACGGCCCGATCAACGGCTTGCTGATCGAATTGCGCATAGCGCTGCTGCGCCGCGCGCGCGGTGGCAAGCAAGGCGGCCACGGTAGCAACCGCCTCCGGATTGCCGCCAGCTGAATCTGCTGCTACGCCTGTCATCTTCTGTCTCGCTCCTTTTTGCCGCCCGGACGAGTTCGTCCCGGGCAGGTCTGCAGCGGCCGAGCCGCGGCAGATCTGTTTGCTGCAAATAGTGTAAAGGCAAGATGCCGGATCAGCCATCTGAGCGCCAACGGACGCCGTCTCGGCAAACCAGCGCTGCACGGCGGTTGCATGCATTTTCCGCAAAATCGTGCGCCCCGGCACCCGGCAAGCTTCCGACCACCCTGCGTAGCGCCCGAGTCCGGCAACAACGCCTCTGTGACGCTATCATGGGCATTGATCCGGTCCGCCGAGAACCATCATGCCCCGCCCAACTGCCGCTTCAGTGTTTACCCATCCCCTCAGCCGCGCTTTGGCCGGCGCCCTGACCTTCGCGCTGTTGATGCTGGCATTGCCCGGCCTGGCCAGCGCCCAGAGCGTGCTCTACAACGATCCGCCCGAAGTGCGATTCTTTATAGGGGGTGGCGCCACGTATGGCGGTGACAAGCTGGCCTCGGCAACCTATGACAACGGCCGCCGCCAGAACGTGCGCGCCGGCAACATGGCGCAAGTCTTCATCGGCCTGGAATGGCAGCCCACGCGCTATTTTCAGGCTGCGCTATCGGGCGGCTATCACACCGATTCAGCGGGCTCTTACAACGGCGATATCCGCTTTTCGCGCTACCCGGTCGAACTGCTCGCCTACTACCGCCCCGACCGCTTCTGGCGCATTGGCGGCGGCCTGCGCATGGCCTTCAGTCCCGATCTGACCGGCAGCGGCGACGCCGCCTTTCTGAGCGAATCCTTCGACACCGCCTACAGCCCGGTCATCGAGCTGGAGTTTCTGCCCAGCCGCCATCACGGTATCAAACTGCGCGCAGTACGCGAGCGCTATGAATCAACCGAAAATCTGCCGGCCGCGCGTGGCAATCATTTCGGGTTACTGGTGGCGTTCTACTTTTAGGGGCCTGCCGACGCGGGAGACCTTGCGTGTGTGTCGAAACCGGAACGCGCGCAACCAGAAGCACCATCGACCGCGCCCTGATACGGCTGACGCCAGGCCGCGCCCGACGGTGCTGACCGAATCCCGATCGCCAGCCGCGAGGGTCTGATCTGAATTGTCGGCTTCAATCGCGCCTTAGCCGCAATCCGGGTGCGGCTACTGTCGACCTGACAGGGTGCGGCCGCCGCGTGACAATGGTGGCAGAGACACCCGACCGTCTTCCTCGCGGCCAGCTGACTGGGCGCTTCTGCACGGTCACCACCAAGATCCCTCGCTTGGTGCGCCGCCCAGCCTGAGTGCGTCGGCGTTGCACGCTGGTGCGAGCAAGTCCACGCCGCGTGCAGCGTTGCATGCCCTTGCAGATCGGCACCAACGACTTGCCGGATCCTGAGCGGCATGATCGATCGCCATCCCCGCCCTGATCGCTGGCCATGGCTTGCCTGAAGAAAATATGGCCCGTTTATTGCTTGTTCGTTCTGAGTAGTTTTACTTCCGTAAACCTGAAGGAACTGACATGAGCCATCATCGAGTATTCCAGGCACTATCCCGTCCCCTTGCGCAGGGCGCCCTGCTGCTGGGCGTCGCTGTAGCGAGCAATGCATTCGCACAGACCGAACGTGACGGCGTTGTTGTCATCGCCATGCAAAGTGAGCCGCCGACCCTGGTGTCGGCTTTCAACCCGGCCGGATTCAGCGGCGTTGTATCGACCAAGGTGCTGGAAGGCCTGCTTTCCTACGACTATGACCTGAATCCCAAACCGGCACTTGCCGAAAGCTGGACCGTATCCGACGACGGCAAAACCTATCAATTCAACCTGCGCCAGAACGTGAAGTGGCATGACGGCGAGCCGTTTACATCGGCCGATGTTGCCTACACCCTTGAAGAAGTCTGGAAAAAGCTGCATCCGCGCGGCCGGGCAACCTTTGGCGGCGTCACCAAGGTGCTGACACCCGACGCGCATACGGTCATCATGGAACTGGATACGCCGGCCCCGCCGATGCTCAGCGCCCTCTCCTCGTATTCGGCACAAATCCTGCCGGCGCATCTCTACAAGGGCACGGATGTCCTGGCCAATCCGCTCAACAATGCACCGATCGGGACCGGCCCTTTCAAATTCGATGAATGGCAACGTGGCAGTTTCACACGCTATGTCGCCAACGAAGAATACTGGGACAGTGGCAAGCCCTATGTCGACGAACTGGTGTTTCGGTACATCGCCGACGCGGGATCGCGTTCGGCCGCGCTTGAAACCGGTGAAGCCCATCTTGCCACCTTCAACGCAGTCACGCTGAGCGACGTCAAGCGCTTGTCGGATTCGGGCAAGATCACCGTTGAAACGAAAGGCTACGAGTACCTGTCGCCGATCTTCCTTCTCGAACTGAATCAGCGTGGCCCCTATCTGTCGAATGTGAAGGTACGTCAGGCACTGGCTCATGCGATCAATCGCGACTTCATTGTTGACACGGTCTGGTATGGCTACGGCAAGGTGGCGACCGGCCCCATTCCAAGCACGCACAAGTCGCTTTACTCAGGCGAAACCACACAGTACGCGTACGACCCTGAGCAAGCCAACAAGCTGCTCGACGAGGCCGGCTTTCCACGCAAGGACAACGGCTCGCGGTTCGGCCTGTCGATCGACTTCAGCCCTTATGCCGATACGGTGCCGAGAACTGCCGAGTACATCAAGCAGGCCTTGCGCCGTGTAGGGATCGACCTGACGCTGCGCTCGCAAGACATCCCGACCATGTTGCGTCGAGTATTTACCGAGTACGACTACGGCATGCACATGAACTTCTACTACGCATTGCCCGATCCCGTGCTCGGCGTTCAGCGACTGTATTGGGGCAAAAACATCAAGAAAGGCGTGCCGTTCGCCAATGCGCACGGTTACAACAATCCCGAGATGGACGCCTTGCTTGAAGCAGCGCAGGTTGAGAACGATGCCGCCAAACGCAAGGCACTTTATGCCGAGATGCAGGAAATCGCCCAGCGCGACATGCCCGTGCTGGATTTGTTCGAAATGCAATTCGTGACCTTGGCTGCCCCGAATCTGCAAGGTCACACGACTGGTAGCGAAGGGCCTTATGGCACCTGGGCCGAGCTCCGGTTCGAAAAATGAGGGATGACGCCATCATGAACCCTCTCGTTGATAAAGCGCAACGGCTGGTCAGCCGGAAGATCTTTGTAAAGCCCGAAATCTACGCTCGGGAGTTGCAACAGATCTTCGCCCGCAGCTGGTTGTTCATCGGTCACGAATCACAAATCCCGAACAGCGGTGATTACATCACCAACTACATGGGAGAAGATCCGGTGATCATGTGGCGCGACGGCGCCGGAAAGATCCGGGTCTTTCTGAATTCGTGCAGGCATCGTGGTATGAAAGTCTGCCGAACAGATGCCGGCAACGCCCGGCAGTTCCGCTGCAGTTTTCACGGCTGGACATACGGCACCGACGGCACCTTGCTCGCCGTGCCCTATCAGGAACAAGCCTACGGCAAGACGCTCGACCGCAACGACTGGGGCCTGCGGGAGGTTCCCAAAGTGCAGAACTACGGCGGATTCATCTTCGCCAGTTGGGATGCCGGCGCCGACAGTCTCGACCAGTATCTCGGCGATGCCCGTTGGTACTTTGACATCACGATTGAACGGTCGATAGGGGGCATCGAGTTCATTCGCGGCCATCAGCGCTACAAGGCGACAGCCAACTGGAAACTCATGGCCGAGAATTTCTGTGGCGATGCCTACCACCTTCCGTATTCGCACGGCTCGGTTTACAAACTCGACATTCGTCAGATCAGTCCGGTGACCTACACCTCGGCACCCATCCTCCATACCGTGTCGCTGGACAACGGTCATGGCATGACCAGCCTGGCTTTTGACAACGAGCGCTACGAAACCGATCTCAAACTCGCCGAGGAGATGGGCAAGGAAGAGGCGGATTACATTCGCGCCTGTCGAGCACGCCTCGCCGCCCGTCTCGATGACTCCCGAGCGTCAATCTTTGCACTGGGCTTTGGCAATCTGTTTCCAAACTTCGCCTTCAACAATTTCAGTGCCTTGCGGCCGATGGGCTTTTATCAGGCGCATCCGCGTGCGGCCCATCAGATTGAAATGTGGCAATGGTGCGGTGTCGATCGCGACGCACCGGCGTCAATCAAGGAGATGATCCGGGTTGATTTCGCACGCACCCAGGCCGCATCCGGACTCGCCGCTCAGGATGACGCCGAGAACTTTGAGCAAGTGACAGAAGCAACCAGCGGGGCGGTCGGTCAGGACTTGCAGTTCAACTACCAGATGGGGCTCGAACAGGCGCCCACGACGCGACCAGGAGTTGCCGGTCGGATATCGCCGTACTTCAGCGAGAACAATCAGATGAACTTCTACTCCCACTGGAGTGACCTCATGGAGCGGGAGGCATCATGAGCAAGGACATTCGCCTCGGACCGGAACTGCAGTTTGAGATTGAACAATTCCTTTATGAAGAAGCCGACCTGCTGACGCGAGGCTGCTTCAGCGAATGGCTGAATCGCTTCTCGGAAGACATTCACTACTGGATGCCGGCCCGCATGACGCTCATCGGCGAGGAAGGTGCCATTGCCTCGCCCGATGAACTCGCCATCTTCGACGACGACAAGGCCTTTCTGGAGGCGCGGGTCAAGCGCCTGGCCAGTCCGCTGGCCCATGCCGAGCGCCCGGCTTCCCGAGTTCGCTATTTCATCACCAATGTGAGAATTCAACTCCTTGATAACGACGAATTGCCGGTCCAGTGCAACCTGCTGGTCAGTCAGACCCGCCTGGAACGCATCGAGGCGCATTTCGTCGCCGAGCGTGTTGATCGTCTACGTCGGCACGGCGAAAGCTGGCTTGTATCGAAGCGCAAGATCGTGCTTGACCAGACGATGATTCCGCGCTCGATATCAATCTTTTTCTGATCGACGACCGACATGTCTGTCGCGCCCGCCCACACGTTCGGTCAACCGGATCCTCCGGTGGACCGCTTCGGTGGATTACTCGTCCCGGTGCGCCGCCGCAACGACCTCCGCCAACAGCTCAACGGTAGCCGACGAGCGGCGTGCTCGCGACGTCACACATGCAAACTGGCTTCGATATCCCATCAGATCCGGAAGAACAGGTCGCATCTGACCGGTACTGACCCAGCGTTGCGCATAGTGTTCGGGCAGATGCCCCAGATAGGCGCCCGACTGAACCATCAAAGCGATCGCCTCCATATGCCAGGCGGTCGATGCGGCGCGCAGGCCCGGCACTTGACGATAGAGGTAGCCCCTGGCGACGTAATCATAGGCCTGCAGATCCTCCCGCCGCAGGCCCTGGTCGGATTGCCCGAACAAGGGGTGAGTCGCGCTGCAGTAAAGCAGTTGCAGTTCATCAAACAGCGGCACGTGTCTGAGCGCACGGTCTTTGTGCATCAACACACCGATGCCCATCGAATACTCGCCGGTCACCACGCTGCGCTCGATCTCGGTAGGATCAGCGATCTTCAGAATGACCTGTACTGCCGGCGCCATCTCTCTGAACGTTGCCAGCGCCTTGGCCAGTCGGCAGGCCGGATTGCTGGCAATATTATCGACCAATCCGATCGTGACGGTACCTCCGTATTCGCCTCTGGCCTCGGCCAGTTCGCGCTCCAGACCGCCCACTGCACCAAGCACGTTCTGCAGGGCGTCGTACACGACACGCCCGTTGGCCGTCAGGCGAAATCCGCTGCGCCCACGCTCGCACAAGCGAAAGCCAAGCTGACGCTCCAACGAAGCGATCTGACTGCTCAAAGTCGAAGGCTTGATGTTCAGCAACTTGCTGGCCGCACGGAAGCCGCCGGCATCAACGAGCCGGGCGAACTGCGTCAACAGCTTCAAATCAAGCTCCTGCGGAACGGGCGAACCATCGTTCGTCAACGCCGACGCGATACTTTTGGGATTAAGAGAGCGGTTTTCCATTGTGATGATTCCGGTTTCGGGTGCGCCGGCGATGGCAGACCGGGTGCCAGCCAGCGGGTGCGGAACTCCCGACCGTCACTGATTCGGAAGTCAACCAAGTTTAACGTGCGCACGACCCTATTCCGGTTAACTCGACCATGAAGACTTTTCGCTTTCTACTTTTTCGTCTGCTGCAGGCCATTCCACTCGTCATCGGTGTGGTCTGCATCAACTTCGTCATCATTCAGATGGCACCCGGCGACGCGGTGGAAGTGCTTGCTGGCGAAGCGGGCACAGCCTCGGCCGAGTACATGGCCGATCTGCGAGCCAGATTCGGACTGGATAAACCGGCGTGGCAACAATTGCTTGCCATGTTGATGCGAGTGGCCCAGTTCGATCTGGGCTACTCATTCCGACACAACCTTCCCGTCGCCGACCTCATCCTGTCGCGATTGCCGGCAACACTCTTGTTGATGGGCACAGCCATCACCGCCGCCTTCGTCACCGGCACAGCACTTGGCATCGTTGCAGCACGCCGCGTCAATTCCCCCATCGACGCCGGTATCTCGATCGTCGCCTTGCTCGCCTATGCCACCCCGGTGTTCTGGATCGGTCTGATGTTGATTGTTCAGTTCTCGGTGGTGCTCGGCTGGCTGCCGTCTGGGGGCATGATGACAATCACGCAGTCTCTGTCAGGCATGGATGCCGTTGTTGACGTGCTGCGCCATCTCGTGCTGCCCGCCACGACACTTTCCTTGTTCTTCATGGCGGTGTACTGCCGCCTGATGCGAGCGTCCATGCTCGAAACCATCAAGCAGGACTACGTCACCGCCGCCAGAGCCCGGGGTATCAGCGATTTTCGGGTACTTCTGCGCCACGCGGCACGAAACGCCTTGCTGCCTCTGGTAACAGTCGTTGGACTGCACGTCGGCGGCCTGCTTGGTGGCTCGGTACTGGTTGAAACGGTTTTCTCCTGGCCCGGCCTGGGACGGCTTGCCTTCGAGTCGGTCTTCCAGCGCGACTACAACCTGTTGCTCGGCATCTTGCTCGTTTCTTCCCTTCTCGTCATCGCCATCAACATCGTGATCGATCTGCTGTATGCGCGACTCGATCAGAGAATCAAGTTCAACTA
>CAXBNM010000196.1:0-8638 GCA_963976885.1 uncultured Burkholderiaceae bacterium | reverse complement strand
GGCCGTGAGCTGCTTGGCCGCCGGCGCGATGGCCGCGAGTTTCCCGTTGAGGTAGGACTGCGCCCGGTGTACCGGGCAGACGGTTTGCGGGTTTTGGCATCCGTGGTTGATGTTACTGAGCACCGGCGAATCATTTCCGAATTGACGCGCAGCAATGAAGAACTTGATCGCTTTGCCTATATCGCCTCGCATGATTTGAAGTCACCGCTGCGTGCCATTGATCAGCTTGCTACCTGGTTGGTGGACGACCTTGGCGAATCGCTGACCGAGGAATCCTCGCGGCATCTTGAACTCATGCGCTCAAGAGTCGGCCGTATGGAGCGTTTGCTCAGTGACTTGCTTGATTATTCGCGTATTGGTCGCGAAGCATCCAAGCCCGAATGGATCGATCTCGAGGCGCTGATTCGCAACTGCTTTGCAATGTACAACGCCGAGGAGCGCGTTCAGCTCAATCTTGAGGGGCGCATGCCCGGCCTCAAAAGCGTGCGTACTTCGCTCGAGATGATTTTCCGCAACCTGTTGGGCAATTCAATCAAGCATCATGACCGCCCGGCCGGTGAAATTACCGTGCGGGTGAGCAAGTCGGGTCCGATGGTGCTTTTTGAATTCGCCGATGATGGACCCGGTGTGCCCGAGCAATATGCCGAGCGCGCCTTCGAGATGTTTTCCACTCTGCGGCCTCGCGATGAAATTGAAGGTAGTGGCATGGGGCTGGCAATTGTCAAGAAGACCATCGGCGCGCTGGGCGGCACGATCAGTATGCAAGCGAACAAGCCCCGCGGCTTGCTGGTGCGCTTTACGATTCTCGATACTGCGACTGTCGCCAAAGCTGCCGCGTCAGATGCGACGGCTTCGGCGCTGTAGACCTGTCTGCAGGGCAAGTCCGAGTCTCCGGTGATTGTGGAGCCTTCATGGAAATCACTCATATTTTTTCCATGGTTGCTGGTTAATCTGTGCGTGGTCGCAATAGCGGCCCTTACGGTAACCTTCTCTTGATCGGACCGGCCTCATGCTCACCAATTTTCTGTTTTCAGCCCAGCCAATCATTACTGCGCTGGTCGCCATTACTTTCAGCGCGTTTGGGGCAACCGCGACGGCCCAGCCGCGTGACGGCGAACGTGGCGGCCCTCCCGCCGAAGCGCTGTCGGCCTGCAAAACTCTGGCCGCCGGAGATGCCTGCAGCTTCAGTGGCCGGCGTGGCGAGGTCAGTGGTAGTTGCCGGGCGCCAGCGGACAAGCCCTTGGCCTGTCGGCCTGCCGGTGGCTCTGGCCCGGCCGGCGAGCGGCCCGCGAGGTAAACCATGAACCGGATAGCTTCCGAGCGTAGCTCGCCCGGCGGGGTCGTGCAGGCACTTCTGGCCTCACTGGCACGGCACCACGACGCCCAGGCCGAAAATAGCGCTTCTGATCAGTGCGCCGGCCAGGTTTGCGGCGCTGGTGCGGCCGAGCGCGAGCGCGATGCCAACTCGGGCGATGCTCAGCCACTGCACGCTTGCGCGGACGGGGTCAGCGTGTAGACAATCCGCCTGCCACCGGAGTGGCAGGCGGCAGGCATTGCCGGATGAACAGGCTGAACCGGTCCGCTACCAGCTGTCCACGAATCCGCGTTGACCACGTTGGGCCGGGGCGGCATTGTTGGCATTGACAATCCAGGCGCGCGTTTCGAGTGGGTCAATCACGGCGTCGATTTCGGTCGCGCCGGCGTAATTCACCGCCTTGCCGATCTCGTAATAATTGGCCAGCAGTTTCTCAAAGAGCGCCTGCTTCTCGGCTTCGTCGGCAACCGCCTCGAGTTCTTTGCGATAGCCCAGTCGCACCGCCCCCTCAAGCCCCATGCCGCCGAATTCACCGGTAGGCCACGAAACGGTGAGAGCCGACTCCTTGAAGCCGCCCGCAACCATGGCCTGAGCGCCCAGCCCGTAGCCTTTGCGCAGCACAACCGCAAACACCGGCACCGTGAGCGCCGCGCCGACGACGAACATTCGGCAGACCCGGCGTACCAGTGCGGTTTTCTCTGCTTCCGGTCCAACCATGAAGCCCGGCGTGTCGCACAACGAGATGACGGGCAGACCATGGGCATCGCACAGTTGCAGGAAGCGCGCGGCCTTGTCGGCGGCGTCAGCGTCGATGGCACCGCCCAGATGGCGTGGATTGTTGGCGATCAGCCCGTAGGGGCGGCCTTCAATCCGCACCAGACTGGTAACCATGCCCGGTGCCCAGCCGCGGCGCAATTCGAGTGTCGAGCCTTCGTCGACCAGCAGATCGATGACTGTGCGGATGTCGTAAACGCGCATCCGGTTTTCGGGGATGGCACTGCGCAACAGGCGTTGGTCGGGCGCGGTCCAGTCGGCCTGCACCCCTTGAAAATACGACAGATACTGGCGAGCCATCGCGCAAGCCTCGGTGTCGTCCTTGACCCTGATATCGACCACGCCGTTGCCATACTGCACATCGATCGGGCCGATATCTTCGGGCCGATAACTGCCCAGTCCGCCCCCTTCGATCATCGCCGGGCCGGCCATGCCAATGTTGCTGTCTTCGGTGGCAATGATGACATCGCAAACGCCAAGCAATGCGGCATTGCCGGCAAAGCAGCGGCCTTCGACCACGCCTATCGTGGGGACCTCGCCTGACAGCGCCGCCAGTGCCGCAAAGCTGTGGCCATCGAGCCCGGCGACCGTCGAACGGTCGGTGTCGCCCGGACGGCCACCGCCGCCTTCGGCGAAGAACACCAATGGCAGCTTATGGCGGCCGGCTAACGAAAAGATGCGATCGAGTTTGCGGTGGTGGCGCTGGCCCTGAGTGCCGGCCAGCACCGAGTAGTCGCCGATGGCAAAGGCGACCCGTGCGGCCTCGGCGCCGAACAGCGCCGTGTTGATCCGTCCGGTGCCGGTCACGATGCCGTCGCCGGAGGTGTTGGCTTCGAGGTCGGCACGGGTGCGACGGGCACTTTGTGCGGCAATGGCCAACTCGCCATATTCGCTAAAACTGCCTGCATCGCAAAGGTCGGCCAGATTCTCGCGGGCGGTGCGCTGACCGCGCGCATGGCGTTTGGCCACCGCGGCGGGGCGACCCTGATCGCGGCCCTTGGCCTGCCGGTCGAGCAGCTCCTGCAAGTCGGGGCGAATTGCGTCGGGGTCGAGCGCGGTCTCAGCATGCGCTGCTGCTGCCGGGCCGTCGCCGGGGATCAGCGACAAAACGGGCTCGTCGATCATGACTGTCTTGCCCTGGGTAACCAGTATCTGGCCGATCGTGCCTGCGCTGGGCGCCTCCAGCGTGTGTTCCATCTTCATGGCTTCAAGCACGGCAACGGTTTGTCCTTTGGCAACGCTTTCGCCCTCACGGACCAACAGCGTAACGACGGTGGCCTGCATCGGCGCGCTCACCACGTCATGATCGCTCGGGATGTTGCTGTGTTGCCTGGTGGTTTGCGCCTGTGTTGCTGCGCCAAAGTTGGCGACCGGCAAGGCAGCCGCTGCTTGCGCGAGCGCGGCGGCTTCGTTTTCGATGAAGCGGGTCGTGACCGTGTAGTCGCGCATCTCGTCGCGTGCGAGCAGGGCGCGCAGCCAAGACAAGTTGGTGTCGCAGCCCTGAATACGAAATTCAGCCAGCGCTCGCTGGGCGCGCGTGCAGGCCGCGGCGAAGTTGTCGCCGTGCACGATGACTTTGGCGAGCAAACTATCGTAGGCGGCCGAGGTGGTATAGCCCGCATAGGCAAATCCATCAACGCGCAAACCTGGCCCCGCCGGCGGATCGTAGGCCGACAGCGTGCCGCCTGCGGGCAACACCTTGCCGTTGGTGCCCATGCGCTCCATGTTGACTCGTGCCTGAATGGCGCTGCCGCGCGGCTGCTCGGGCAACGCCAGATCGGCGATGCGTTCGCCCTGGGCGATGCGCAACTGGCAGGCCACCAGATCGGTATCGAAAATGGCTTCGGTAATGGTGTGTTCGACCTGAATGCGCGGATTGGCTTCGATGAAGAAAACCTCGCCGCTGGCCTGATCCATCAGAAACTCAAAAGTGCCCAGACTGCGATAATTGCCCGCCTCGGCCAGCGTGCTGGCGTAAGTGGTCAGCGTTTGCCGCAGCGCCTCCGACAGACCCGGTGCGGGGGCAATTTCAAGCACCTTCTGGTGGCGTCGTTGCAGTGAGCAATCGCGCTCGCCCAATGCGGTCACGCCACCCTTGCCATCGCCCAGAATCTGGACTTCGATGTGGCGAGCCGCGGCAATGAAGCGTTCGACATAGACCTGCGCCGAGCCGAAGGCGGCCTCGGCTTCACGGGCTGCTGCGGCAACGGCCGGGGCCACGGCGCTGGCCTCATGGACGACGCGCATGCCGCGACCGCCACCGCCGGCAACAGCCTTGACGATCATGGCGGCACCAGCGGGCAGCGTCGCGAAAAAGGCTTCAGCCTGCTCGGCGGTGACAGGATCGGCGGTGCCGGGCACAATGGGTACGCCATGTTCGCGGGCAAGTTTGCGGGCGGCAACCTTGTCGCCGTAGAGCGCCAGTGATTCGGCGGTGGGGCCGATGAATTGCAGGCCGGCCGCCTCGGCGGCACTGGCAAACGCCGGGTTCTCCGAGAGAAATCCGTAGCCGGGGTGAACCGCATCACAACCGGCGGCAACACCCGCGGCAATGACCGCGTCGATGTCCAGGTAAGCGCGGGCGCCTTGACCGGGCAGGGTCTGCGCCTGATCGGCGCGCATCACATGCAGCGAAGCTGCGTCATCGGCGGGAGCAATGGCGCAGGTCTGCAATCCTGCATCGGCGGCGCTGCGGATGATGCGCAGTGCAATTTCGCCCCGGTTGGCAATCAATAGCCGGTTGATTCTGGTCATGCGGTTGTCTCCATCGTGAAAACTGTCCGCGTGAGTCATTGGCGGACAGATCGCGATAGTATGCAGGCAACACGCATCAGGCCTGACTGCGGGGGCTGCACCCCTGCTGGTGCCGGGCAATGTTCATCGCACACTTCCGGAGGCAGGCCATGACCGACAGGCAGACAGCTTCATACGAGGGATCATGTCATTGCGGCAAGATCCGATTTCGTATCGAAACCGATTTTCCCGAGCTGACAAGCTGCGACTGTTCGATCTGTCGGCGCAAGAATGCGCTGATGGTCAAGGTGCATGAAAGCAAGTTCACGTTGCTCGCCGGCCAGGACGCGTTGAGCGAGTATCAGTTTCATACCCGCACCGCGCGGCACTTCTTTTGCCGCTGCTGCGGCATTTACCCGTTTCATCGAAAGCGGGTGACGCCGGATTTCTTTGGCATCAACGTCTATTGCCTGGAGGACGTCGATCCGGACGGGATTCCCGTTCGCCAGACCGTCGGCGCAGGGATGCCATGAGCTGTTGCCGCGCGCTGCAGATCGGCGCAGGCCTCAGACTTCGGCCGGCACCGTGTTGTTGAGTTTGTCGGCAAACACTCTGGCGAACCAGATCACCGATTTCCATTCGGTACTCGTCAGGACTTCGGTCAGATTGCGATGGCCGTGGCTGGCCATTTGCTCGGCAGACAGATCGAGCCGGCGTTGCAGTTCGAGCAAGCCGACGAATTCTGCTTCGGAAAAGATCCGGCGGCACTGCCTCTCTTTCTGCGAGAACAGATAATCCATCGCGGTCACCAGCTCAACCGGCAGATTGGCCGAGGGCAGTTCGCGCTGAAGTTTGAGCTGTGCTTTGGCGTCTGCCAGCAGTTCGACGTAGTCAATGAGGCGCTTTCGATGGTCGTTCACCTTGTTCTCCTGGCGAATCAGCGATTCCTTGAATGAGCGATTCCTTGTTTGCACCGAAGCGGTGCGAACGGGGCCTTGGTGGTCAGTCATGCAAAAAATGCGCCAAATGATTTGAACCTGAGTGGACAGTCCAGTAGCGGGTGATTCCGGTCTGGTGTCGCCCTGTTGCAGGGCGTTTCCGGTATCGTGGCGCGATGAAAATGAACTGTCTTTGCGCTGTGCACCAGGCGGGCTTGCGCCCATGAAGTCTTTTGGCAAACGTGCGGCCGGCGAGCGGCTCGAACGCATGCAGGCGTCGCCGCGCTGGGACGGGCAGGGGTTTGTCAACCGACATCCGATTACCCCCGGGTTGCGCGATCGTTCGGTGCCGCCTCCGACAGCCCGGGAGTTCCTGTTCACCAAAGGGCGTCGCTATCCTGATCGGCCGTTGCCCTCGGTTGATCCGCGCCCGAGCTGGTTGCAGGCGCCACAAAGCGGTCTGCGTGCGACCTGGCTGGGGCATTCAACGGTGTTGATCGAGATTGACGGCGTGCGGGTGTTGACCGATCCGGTCTGGGGCACGCGGGCGTCGCCGTTTCGGCTTATCGGCCCGCGACGTTTTCAGGCGCCGCCGCTGCGTCTGCGTGACATGCCGCCGGTGGATGTGGTGGTGATTTCACACGATCATTACGATCATCTCGATTACCCGACGATCCGGGCGCTGGCCAGAGGCTCGAACGTGCCCTTCGTCACCTCGCTTGGTGTGGGCGCCCATTTGCAGGCCTGGGGCGTTGCAGCGGAACGCATTACCGAACTGGACTGGTGGGAGACGCATACCGTGCCCGGTTGCGGGCTGGCGATAACCGCCGCGCCATCGCAGCATTTTTCGGGGCGCAGTTTTTCCAGTCGCAACTCGACGCTATGGTCGTCGCTGGTGCTGCGCACCGAGCGCCACGGGGTGTTTTTCAGCGGCGATACCGGGCTGACCACTGAGTACGATGAAATTCGGCGCCGGCTCGGCCCGTTCGATCTGGTCATGCTGGAGGTCGGTGCGCTGCATCCGTCCTGGGGCGATATGCATCTTGGTCCGGACAACGCGCTCAAGGCCTTGGCGTTGCTGGGTGGCGGGGCGTTGCTGCCGGTGCACTGGGGGACCTTCAGTCTGGCGATGCACGACTGGGACGAGCCGGCCGAGGTCTTGCTGCAGGCCGGCGCCGCCGACGAGGTGCATCTGCTGCTGCCGTGTTTTGGCCAGGCGCTGGAACCGGCCCATCGCGAGGCACCGAAACCCTGGTGGCGGGGGACAACGGGCCAGGCAACGGGCGCGAATTCCGCTGCTGAGACGGCGCCCGAACTGGCGACGCGCGCGCGGAATTTCCCCTGGCCATTCGACTGAGGTTGCCGGAGCGGTAGAGGTGCGAATCGACCGTTCGTCGGGCTCAAATTGGGGAGGAAAATATCCCCAATCTCGGCTAGACGTGAGAATTCACATTAACTAGCGTCCTTAACAATACGGTCATAAAAGACATTTCTGTCTGTTAACAGAAACTGGGGATAACCCTGTGAAGAACTTCGCGGAAAGCCCGTTCTGGCGGCTTTGGCGGTGGTTTGCTTAGAATTTAGACAGATATTTCTGACCAAGAATCAACAACTTGGCGAGTTGTACACCGCGTGCTTTCAAATCGGCACTCCAGCGAAAGTCAAGCGCTGCGTGTGTACAACCGTCGCGCCGAACAGGCTGGTCAGATCAAATTTTTGACACTTGTCAAGCCGGCATGTTTACTGGCTCGCAGGCAGAGTGGCGGCTAACCAGCAGGCCTGTCGGGGCGGTTTCGTCCCCGGCAGTCATCCCGACCAACGGTCGGTGCTCAGAGTGGAGGTTTGCAGATGGCCATGATCAAGATACGTCCGGCCTGCGCCGATGAGGCGACGGCGTTGTTGCCGTTGGTGGAGCAATACTGGGCATTTGAGCACTTGGCCGGTTTTCGTGCCGAACCGGTGCAGGCCCAGCTGGTCCGACTGCTGTCCGATAGCCGACTTGGCTGCGGTTTGGTCGCCGTCGATGACGGGGTGGCCGTCGCCTATATTCTTGTCGTCCATGTCTTCAGCCTGGAACATTTCGGCTTGACCGCCGAGATCGACGAACTTTTTGTGTCGCCTGAGTATCGCGGCCAAGGCATTGGTCAGCGTCTGATGGCGACGGCCGAAGCGCAGGCACGCCAGCTTGGCTGCACCAATATGTCGCTGCAGTTGGCGCTTGGCAATGAGGCCGCACGCCAGTTTTATCTGCATCAGGGCTATTCGCCCCGGGCCGAATTTGGCCTTCTCGACAAGGCTTTGGCCCCAGAGTGAGGCACCGATGACACATCAATACCCGGGCGGCAGTGTTTGCGGTTCTCGCCGGCGTTGTCGAGATGAAGCCCGCGCAATCGCAGCGAATCTGGCTGCGTCATCCGCACTTCCGGTTCAGTCGCCACCGCCCCTGATGTCGGGCCGGCACTCAGACGTAATGTCCGCCGCGCTGCAACACTTCGATCTTGTAGCCGTCCGGATCCTGCATGAAGAAGAAGCGGGCGAGCAAGGTGTCGTCGCGTTTGAATTCCTTGACCGGCGTCGGCGCCATGCCCAGGTCGGTGATGCGTTTGTGCTCCGTATCAAGATCTTCGACCGCGACGGCAATATGGCCGTAACCATCGCCATGTGTGTAGGGTTTGTCCTGGCTTTTATTCCAGGTGAGTTCAACCTCAAAGTCATTGTGTTCGTTACGCAGGTACACGAGCGAGAAGTCGGGAAAGTCGAGACGGTGACTGACGGACAATCCGAGCGCGTCGGAATAGAACTGCAGTGATTTGTCCAGATCGGACACGCGGATCATTGTATGAATCAGTTTGGCCAAGGGGCACCTGTTGCAGATCAG
>CAXBNM010000195.1:0-8704 GCA_963976885.1 uncultured Burkholderiaceae bacterium | reverse complement strand
ACCAGTTATCGAGCGTGGTAAGGGAGATATCAACGGTGCCCTGCGGGACGGCGGTGGCCACGAATTGCTGCTTGACCATTTCGCCACCGGCAAAGGTGCGCAAGCGGATTTCACCGCCCGACTTCTCTTTGAGCAGCTTTTCGAACATCGGCACGAATTCGGCGACCTGGTAGTGCTTGGGACTACCCCATGAGGACAGCGAGAGCCGTTCGGCCGCAGCAGCCGGCGCCAGTGACGCAAGGCTCAGCGCGGCAACAAGGGCGCCTGCACTGGTGAGCATTTTAAACATGATGTCTCCTTCCTGAATTTGCTGGATCGCCTCGCAGAACTGAGTCTGATGGAGCGATGGTTTCGAGCCTTCTGAGATTACTATATAGTAGTTACTATAGTGAATGCAAGAATTTTACGTAGAGATCCGAACGGGAAAATCCTCTACCATGGCCCATCCCATGCCCCACCCCATTGGCCGGCCTGATTGGCATGGCCGGCACATTGCAGACCCAGAAAGGCGATGACAGCAAGCGCAAGACCGCAGCGGGCGGATGAATTTGTCCGCAAGTACTGGCCCCACGAATCCGATCTGCCCAAACATGAACGGCTCAAGCAAGCGTTCACGCAGTCCATCAGCGATGGCTTCTGGGCGGTTGGCGCGCGCTTGCCGACCGAGGCCGAACTGGTGGCGAGCACCGCGTGCAGTCTGGGCACGATCCAGCGCGCACTGCGCGAACTGGCCAGCGACGGTGTGGTCGAACGCAAGCGTGGCAGTGGCTCGGTCGTGGCCGATTTCCGCTCGCCCATTCAGCAGCCCTGGCACATCAGCTACTTTGATCCACGCGAGGGAGCCACCGGTTTTCTGCCGGTGTTCACCACCGTTGTTCGCCGCACGGTCAGCAAACGCCCCGGCCCCTGGTCGGTGCCACTCGGCCAGCAGGGTGACGAAGTTGTGCGGATCGACCGGATTTTCTCGGTCAACGAAGAGTTCCGGATTTATTCCTGTTTCTGGGCCATGGCCAGCCGCTTTCCGGACTTGCTCGACGGGCCGAAGACGGCGCTGAACGGACAGAATCTCAAGATCCTGATTGCCAGCAAATACCGAACGCCAGTGCGCCGCGTACGCCAACGCCTGCGCTGGGAGGTGCCGCCCGCCAGTGTGGCCAGCCAATCGGACTGCCCGGCCGGCGAACCCGCCACCGTGCTGAACTTCATCGCCCAGACCCTGAACGGCGACACGCTCTACTACCAGGACTTCTACGTGCCGAGAAACCCGTACCAGCTTGACCTGGGGACGGCAGTAACCTGACCACAAGAGTCAGATCTGCGCATTAGCGACAGCGCCTACCCCACAATTTGTTGGCACACAGAGCGCATCGACGCTGGCAAACCGCTTCGGTCCACGATAAACAGGCTGATGTGTTGCGTGCAGGGCTCGCTTGGCGACAAATCATCAGCGTTCAGACTGGTCATCGACATGCAGCCCCGGTAAAGTTGTTAACGTTTTGACAAGTTATCTCCCGCGGCGTGCCAGCACGATCAATCCAACTCCTTGAGTCTGGATATGGCTGAATTGATCGATCTGACGCGAATCAGTGTCCTTCCGATCCTCGGTGATCTCGCCATGACCTGCCATCCCATGATCAGCACGGTGCACTCGACCATCCCGCGAGAAGTCCGATGAAGCTGCTGCTCGTCGATGATGACCGACTCGTGCTGGCCATGCTGGGCTCATTATTGCGAGCCGCCGACTTCAGTGTGATCGAGTGCGAAACGGCAGAACAAGCGCTGGCGCAATGGCAAAGCCAGACCTTCGATCTGCTGATTACCGATTACCGGATGCCTGGCGCCACCGGTATCGAACTGGCGCAATCGATTCGCCAAGCAACCAATACGGTTCGTCCGGCGCCAATGATGATTGCCATGACCGGTGGTTTTGACGAAGAGAGTGCGGCGCTGGCCAATCAGTTGTTCGATGGGGTGTTGACCAAACCGGTCAATGTGAGCCAGATTGAAAAGCTCATCGAGAAGATTCAAACATCCTCGGCGATCAGAGCCAACTGAGCGCGCCCCGCTGCAGCGGCCAGGAAATCAGCCGCTAGGAAATCAGCCGCTCGAAGATGAGCCCGGCAAAAAAGATCAACGCCAGTACCGCGGTAACGATCAGCGCCCAGAAGGCATTGACCAGATATTTGCGTTTGCCAACCCGCAAGTAACCAATGGCGTAGAGCAGCGCAGTCAGCAGACCGAGCGCAAAAACGATTCGCAGCAGAATGATCATCGCGTGGGAACAGACGCGGTCGGTTCAGCGCGGCGGCTGGCCCCGGGGCAATGAGCCACTAGCCGGCCGCCCAATCCATGGCATAAAACCGGGGCGCATCACGACGATCCTTGAAGGTCACCCATTGCCAGGCCGAGGGCTTGGCCAGCAAGGTACGGATCAGTTCGTTGTTGAGCGCATGGCCGGATCGAAATGCCGAATACGCGGCCAGCAACGGCGCGCCGATGATGTAGAGATCGCCGATGGCATCAAGCACCTTGTGCTTGGCAAATTCGTCGACCGACCGCAGGCCTTCATCGTTGAGCACCCGGTACTCGTCCATGACGATGGCATTGCCGAAGCTGCCCCCCTTGGCCAGACCACGCTCGCGCAACATTTCCACGTCTTGCGTGAAGCCGAACGTGCGCGCCTTGCCAACGCCGTCCAGATAGCCGTCGTGATCGAAATCGACCTCAACCTTCTGGGTGGTGGAATCGATGGCCGGATGGGCAAAGTCGATGGAAAAGGCGAGTTTGAAGCCGAAATGGGGTTCGAGCATCGCCCATTTGTCGTCGCCGCCGACGCGGACCGGTTCCAGCACCTTGATGAAGCGGCGCTGGGCAGGCTGCTCGACCAGACCGACGTTTTGAATCAGGTACACAAACGAGGCCGCCGAACCGTCGAGAATCGGAATTTCGGAGGCAGTGATATCGACGTGCAGGTTATCGATGCCCAGACCCGACAGGGCTGACATCAGGTGTTCGATGGTTTGCACCCGCACCCGTCCACCGGGTGTTTCGGTGGTAATGGTGGAGGCCATCGCGGTTTCGTTGACGGCATCGGCCCGGGCCCGGATGCTGACCGGCTCGGGCAGATCCTGACGATGAAACACGATGCCGGTATCGGGCCCGGCCGGACGCAAGGTCAGACGCACACGGTCACCCGAGTGCATGCCCACGCCTTCGGCATGCACTTCGGCTTTGATCGTTCGCTGACGAAGCATCGCGGTCCGGCCCCGTTACGCTCAGGAAATCTGCTTGAGCAGCGTCTGCGCGTCGGACACTTCGTAGCCGCCACCCTCTTCCAGATTGAACTGGGTGACCTTGCCGTCCTCGAGCAGCATCGAGAAGCGCTGCGAGCGCACGCCCATGCCGCGTGCGATCAGGTCGAGTTCCAGGCCCATGGCCTTGGTCCACTCGGCGCTGCCGTCGCCCATCATGCGCACTTTGCCTTCGGCTTTCTGGTTCTGACCCCAGGCGCCCATCACGAAAGCGTCGTTGACCGCGGTACACCAGATTTCGTCAACGCCCTTGGCGGCCAACGCGCCATGCGCCTCAACGAAGCCCGGTACGTGCTTGGCTGAACAAGTGGGCGTGAAAGCGCCCGGCAAACCAAACACGGCAATTTTTTTACCCTTGACAGCCTCGGCGACTTTTACCGGGGCAGGTCCACCGGACTCGCCCATCTCGTAGAGGGTTGCGTCGGGGACTGTGTCTCCAATCTTGATCATTCTCTTCTCCAGGTTGTGTTGTTTATGCCCACGGGCGATGCCTGCCCGAGCACAACCGGCAGTTTACGCTGCGTCAGTGAAACTGCGGCGTGATTCCCGGCCAGCCCCATTGCCATTGGCTTTGGGGCCGGCCGGATTCTCACTTCGGCAGTACGGTCTTTACAGCTGGTCAGTCGGCCTGACGACGCAGGAAGGCCGGAATATCAAAGCGCTCAACGCCATTGTCTTCCAGATTCTTCACTTGGCTCGCGGCCTGATTGGCTCGCGGGCTGCGCCATACGGCTGGCTGGTCGTACTTGTCAAACCCGGCTTGCGTGGCGTCAACCATCGCGGGCATTTCACCGATTGCATCGTCGGTACCGGTGCGAGCGGCAGGCACCAGAACCGGCTTGGCTTTCTTGCCAATGCCGGTGGCAACCACCGTGACGCGCAGGCTGTCGGCCATGTCTTCGTTGAAAACGGTACCGTGAATGATGGTTGCGTCTTCGGCACAGAAGGCCTTGATCGTGTTGATCACTTCGTTGGTCTCGCGCAGTTTCAGGCTGCGGTTGGCCGTGATGTTCACGATAACGCCTTTGGCGCCCGAGAGGTCGACACCGTCGAGCAGCGGCGAAGCAACGGCTTGCTCAGCGGCCAGACGTGCACGGTCCAGACCCATGGCTTCACCGATACCCATCATGGCTTTGCCCTTGTCGGTCATGACGGTCTGTACGTCAGCGAAGTCGACGTTGACCAGGCCAGGCACGTTGATGATCTCGGCAATGCCGGCCACCGCGTTGTTGAGCACGTCGTCGGCGCGCTTGAACGCGTCTTCGAGGCTGGCGTCTTCGTCCATTACCGAGAACAGGTTCTGGTTCAACACCACGATCAGCGAATCAACCAACTCGACCAGATTGTCGATACCGGCGTCAGCCACCTGCATCTTCTTCTTGCCTTCAAAGTCGAAAGGCTTGGTGACAACACCCACGGTCAGGATGCCGAGTTCTTTGGCAACTTCAGCCACAACCGGCGAAGCACCGGTACCGGTGCCTTTACCCATACCAGCGGTCAGGAACACCATGTTGGCGCCTTCCAGCTCTTCCCGGATACGCTCACGCTCGGCTTCTGCTGCGTCGCGGCCGGCATCCGGACGGGCGCCGGCGCCAAGACCCTGACCACCCAACTGGATGGTACGGGTAGCCAGCGAACGCTTGAGCGCTTGCTTGTCGGTGTTGATGGCAATGAACTGTACGCCTTGCACGCCGCGATCAATCATGTGATTGACCGCATTGCCGCCTGCGCCGCCGATACCAACAACCTTGATGTTGGCGCCGTCCATTTCGTTTTCGATCATTTCGAAGCTCATGGTGTAGACCTCCTGCTGTTACTAGTTAGTGAAGTGAGAAAACATCTGCCAAACCCGTCATCAACTGCCTGACGTGTCTTTCAGAAACTGCGCAAAAACCAGTTCTTCATACGCTTGAGCACATCCGTAAACGACGCGGACATCTCGGCTGCCTTGAGGCCGTTCTGTCGTTGCTGACAGGCCTCCTCAAGCAAGCCGACCGCCGTGGCATAACGGGGTGAGCACACAACGTCGGACAACGGACCGGCATAGACCGGGCTGCCCACGCGAACTGGTTTAAGAAAAACGTCTTCGGCCAGTTCCACCATGCCTTGCATGGAACTGGTACCGCCGGTGAGCACGATGCCCGAGGACAACAACTCCTCGTAGCCCGACTCGCGAATTTTTTGCTGGGCAAAAGCGAACAACTCTTCGACCCGTGGTTCGATGACGCCGGCCAGCGTCTGGCGCGACAACTCGCGCGGCGGCCGGTCACCGAGGCCTGGCACTTCGATCTTGTCATCGGCCGAGGCCAGCACGCCCTTGGCGATGCCAAAGCGGATCTTGATGTCTTCGGCTTCCGGCGTGGGGGTGCGCAAGGCCATCGCAATGTCATTGGTGATCTGATCACCGGCCATCGGGATCACCGCGGTGTGGCGAATCGCGCCGTTGGTGAAGATGGCGATGTCGGTCGTGCCGCCACCGATATCGACCAGTGCCACGCCGAGTTCTTTTTCATCTTCGGTCAGCACGGCCCGGCTCGAGGCCAGTGGCTGCAGCACGAGATCCTGCACTTCGAGCCCGCAGCGACGCACACACTTGATGATGTTCTGCGCCGCCGACACCGCACCAGTGACGATATGTACGCGCACTTCCAGGCGCACGCCGTTCATGCCGATCGGCTCGCGGATGTCTTCCTGACCGTCGATGATGAATTCCTGCGGCAACACATGCAGCAGTTGCTGATCGGTCGGGATGTGCACGGCTTTGGCCGTCTCGAGCACCCGGGCCATGTCGGCCTCGGTCACTTCCTTGTCCTTGATCGCCACCATGCCGCTGGAGTTGAAACCCAGAATGTGGCTGCCGGCGATGCCCGTGTAGACAGTGCTGATCTTGCAATCGGCCATCACCTCGGCCTCTTGCAGCGCGCGTTGAATCGAATCGACGGTGGCCTCGATATTGGCCACAACACCACGTTTGAGGCCTTTGGAAACATGCTCGCCCAGCCCGACCACATCAAAGCGGTCATGGCCACGGACTTCGGCCACCATGGCCACCACTTTCGAGGTGCCCACGTCGAGGCCGACAATCAGATTTCTTGCGTCGCGGGTCATGCGTATTCCCCGACGGGTTGTGCTGGTTTGATCACGATTGCCTGTTCTCCGCGGTACGCGGTACGCATGGTTGAAGGTTGAACCCCAAGAACGGGTCGGTATGACGAACGCTTGTCAGCCAGGGCCTTTTGGCGCGCCTCGGCCGCAGCCCGGGCACGGGCCGCCTCGCGTGCGGCAGCCCGACGCGTCGCGGCGCGGCGGATTTCGGCCAACGGATCAACATCCTGCGGCTCGGCTTTGGGCTGAGACTTCACGCGCGAAGCCGTTTGCCGCGGCTTGCTGGCAACAGGCTTCTTGCGCTCTGACGTCGGTTTGGCGGCAGCCGTTCCGGTTGGCTCCCGGCGCGTCGTCTTTTTCGGTTCGGCCGGCGGGGCGGCGACTACTGCGGGTCTGGGACGCGCCGCGGTGCTGGCGCCCGCGCCACTCAGCGCAGCCTTGACGGTATGCGCATCGCCACCGCGAGCCGGCGCGTCATCAACCATTTCATCGATGCTGCGCGCATCAGCGAGCAAGGCCAGCGAGCGCACTGCATAACCATTGGGGTAGCGCAGATCGATCACCGATGCCTGGCGCTGCATGCGCTCGGTCACCAGCGGGTACGACTCGGCCCAGCGCGCGAGGCGATCGGCAATGGGCACGCCCTTGTCCTTGCCGATCAGCAGCTCGGTGCCATCATCAAGCTTGGCCGTCCAGGCGCGCCGCGCCGACAGATTGACCGCCACCGGACTGACGCCCAGTGGTTCAACGATCGACTTCATCTCGATGTAGCGCGCCATCACCTCGTCTTCGGTGCCGTCGGGGCCACCCAGTTGCGGCAACGGACCATCTTCGATGGCCTCATCAAGGTTGGCACTGAACAACTCGCCATACACGCTGACCAGACGGCTGTCTTCCCACAGCGCGGCTGCGCGATGTTCTTCAATCGACACGACCAGCGTGTCCGGCCACAGACGACGCACGGTTGCCTTACGCACCCAGGGCACTTCCTGCACGGCTTCCTTGATGTCGTTCATGTCCACGGTGAAGAAGTTGCCGGCCGGCGCGCGGCGCACGGCTTCGACCAGCGTCGGTTTGTTCACATGGCGCAGCGCACTGCCCGGCGCCGGTCCCAGTTGCACCTGGCGCAGTTCGAAGTAGGGCCGGCTCGCCACCCACGACAAGGCCGCGAACAGGCCGAGCATCAGCCCCAGTCCGAGCAACATGTTGGCCGCCAGGGCCAGCAAACGCGGGTTGTGCCAAAGCCCCATCAGCTCGACTCTCCGGAAGGGGTCAGACCACTGGTGGCGAAGGACGGCATCGCCACCTTCAGCGCGGCGGTTTCCAGCACCTGGCAGACCAGTTCGTCGTAGGAGATGCCTTCGGCAGCAGCGGCCATCGGCACCAGCGAGTGATCGGTCATGCCCGGCGAGGTATTGACCTCAAGCAACCAGGGCTCGTCTTGTTCATCGATCATCACATCGACCCGGCCCCAGCCTTCGCAACCGATGGACTGGAACGCAGCCAGCGAGATGTCCTGAATGCGCGCGGTCAGTGCCTCGGGCAGCGGTGCCGGACACAGGTATTGCGTGTCGTCGGTGAAATACTTGTGCTGATAGTCGTAATTGCCGTCCGGCGCGCGAATTTCGATCACCGGCAAGGCACGTTCCTGACCCGGTGTGCCCAGAATGGCCACCGTCACTTCGCGACCGGTAATCATCTGCTCGGCCATCACCTGATCGTGAAAACCAGCGGCCAGACGCCAGGCACCAGCCATGTCTTCAATACGCATCACCTTGGACAAGCCAAGCGTGGAACCTTCGCGCACGGGCTTGACTACCAGCGGCCCGCCCAGCTCTTGCCAGGCCTGCACGGCCGATTCGGGGCTGTCGATGAGTTCAAAGCCGGGGGGGGGCAGACCATGCGATTGCCAGATCCGCTTGGTAGCCAGCTTGTCGATGGCAACCGCCGACGCCTGGACGCCGGCGCCGGTGTAAGGCACGCGCAGCATTTCCAGTGCCCCTTGCACGGTGCCGTCTTCACCGAAGCGGCCATGCAGGGCAATGAACACACGCTCATAGCCGCCAGCCACGAGATCGGCAAGACTGCGATCGGCCGGATCAAAGGCAAAGGCATGCACGCCTTGCCGGTTCAGTGCCAGCAACACCATCGAACCGGAGCGCAGCGAAATTTCACGTTCGGCCGATACGCCACCCATCATCACCGCGACCTTGCCAAAGTCGGCACGACCGGCGGTTCCGTTGAGCGAGGCCAATACGGGCTTAGCCATGAGCAAGCTCCCTGACGGC
>CAXBNM010000194.1:0-8745 GCA_963976885.1 uncultured Burkholderiaceae bacterium | reverse complement strand
GAAGCCCACGACAAGCTGGCCAGTCAGTACCACGCGCATCAACTCGATGAACGCATCTGGGTACTCGCCAAGCGTCATTATGTTGCGCTGCTCGAACGATCTCAGCAACCGGCGCTGGCCGAAACCTTCTTTAATTCGGTGTGCTGCAAATTACTGTCCAGAACCTACTTCAAAAACGACTTCATCTTTGTGCGGCCCGCGGTCGCAACCGATTATCTCGATGCCGATACGCCCTCGTATCGCTGTTATTACCCGGTTACCAGTGGTTGGCATGCGGCCTTGCGCAAAATCGTGATCGATTTCGGTCTGGCTTGCCCGTTCGAGGATATTGAACGCGATATTGAAAGGGTTATTGAGGCGGGTCGCCAATCGCTGCCGGCCGATTTCGCCCCAACATCGGATTGCCAGTTTCATGTGCTGGGTAACCTGTTCTTTCGCAACAAGGCGGCCTACATCATTGGCCGGATGATCAATGACGGCGAGGTGATGCCGTTTTCCATTCCGCTGCTGCGCCGCGATGACGGTCGCCTGTACATCGACGCGGCCTTGTTCGGTGCCGACCAGATTGAAGGGTTGTTCAATTTCTCGCGCGCCTATTTCATGGTCGACATGGAAGTGCCCTCGGCCTATGTGCGCTTTCTGCGCTCATTGGTACCGACCAAGCCGGAATCGGAGTTCTACACGATGCTCGGCCTGCAAAAGCAGGGCAAGACGCTGTTCTACCGAGATCTGCTCGACCATCTGCGCCACTCGCACGATCAGTTCGTCACCGCCCCCGGCATCAAAGGCCTGGTGATGGGGGTGTTCACCTTGCCCTCGTTTCCGTACGTGTTCAAGTTCATCAAGGACAAGCGCGGCAAGGATGTCTCGCGTGAATTCATCAAGCAGCAATACCAGCTGGTCAAATTCCACGACCGGGTCGGTCGCATGGCCGATACCTGGGAATACTCCCTGGTGAGCTTTCCTCGCAATCGCATGGCCCCCGAGTTGCTGGCCGAACTCGAGAGCACGGCGCCCTCACTGCTGGAAACCGATGGCGAGAACATCGTCATCAAGCATTTGTATATCGAGCGCCGCATGACTCCGCTCAATATCTATCTCGAAGATGCTTCCGAATCCGATCGACGCCATGCATTGCGCGAGTACGGCCAGGCCATCAAGGACATGGTGGCCGCCAATATCTTTCCTGGCGACATGCTCTACAAGAACTTCGGCATGACCCGCCAGGGCCGGGTGGTGTTTTACGACTATGACGAAGTTGCTTATCTGACCGACTGCAATTTCCGAAAAATTCCCGAGCCGCGCACCCCCGAGGACGAGATGGCCAGCGAGCCCTGGTACCCGGTTGCCCGCAACGATGTCTTTCCCGAAGAGTTCGGCACCTTCCTGCTCGGCAATGCAAAAGTACGACCGTTCTTTCTGGAGTATCACGCCGACCTGCTCGACCCCGCGTACTGGCAGGACAAGCAACAACGCATCCGCGACGGCGAGCTGGTGGATGTGTTCCCATACCCGGAGCGATACCGCTTCGAGACCACCTGAGCGACAGCCGTTAAACTTCGGGAGTCATGTTGCGGCCCGATCCGGTCGCCAGCTCCCGGAGACATTCCATGAAAGATCGCGTCGTCATCGTCGCTGCCAGCCGTACCCCGATTGGCGCCATGCAAGGCTCGCTGTCGAGCCTGCAAGGCCATGAACTGGGTAGCGTCGCCATTCGCGCCGCTCTTGCCCAGAGCAAGCTCGCCCCTGAACAAATCGACGAAGTCCTGATGGGCTGCGTGCTGCCCGCCGGGCAAGGCCAGGCCCCGGCGCGTCAGGCGGCCATGAACGCCGGTCTGCCGCCCGCCACCGGCGCCACCACTCTGAACAAGGTCTGCGGCTCAGGCATGAAAGCGGCAATGCTCGCCCACGACTTGCTGCTGGCCGGCAGTCAGGACATCGTGCTGGCCGGCGGCATGGAAAGCATGAGCAACGCGCCCTATCTGCTGACGCGCGCTCGTGGCGGCTACCGCTATGGCCACGGCACGGTGTTCGATCACATGGCGCTCGACGGCCTTGAAGACGCCTACGACAAGCTGCCCAATGGCGGCGGCAAATCGATGGGTCAGTTCGCCGAAATCTGTGCCGACAAGTTCGCGTTTTCGCGCGAAGCGCAGGATGAATACGCGATTGAATCCTCGCGCCGCGCCCGCCACGCCAACGAGGCTGGGCTGTTTGCCTGGGAGATGGCGCCGGTGACAGTGTCGGGCCGTCAGGGCGATACTGTCGTTGATCGTGACGAAAGTCCGTTCAAGATCGACCCGGCCAAGATTCCCCGCCTCAAGCCCGCCTTCAAGAAAGACGGTACAGTAACCGCGGCCAGCTCCTCGTCAATTTCCGACGGCGCCGCCGCGCTGATCCTGATGCGTGAATCGAAGGCCAGCGCGCTGGGCCTGCAACCGATCGCCGCAATGGTGGGCCACACCACGCACGCACAGACACCAGACTGGTTCACGACCGCGCCCATCGGCGCCATCGCCAAGCTCTACGAAAAAACCGGCTGGAGCCAGCGCGATGTTGATCTGTACGAAATCAACGAAGCGTTTGCGGTCGTCGCGATGGCCGCCATGCGCGAGCACGGCCTGGCCCATGAGCAGGTCAACGCCCATGGGGGCGCGGTGGCTCTGGGCCATCCGATTGGCGCCTCCGGCGCGCGCCTGCTGGTGACCTTGCTGGGCGCGCTGCGCGCGAGCGGCGGCAAACGCGGCATCGCGTCATTGTGTATCGGCGGCGGTGAAGCCACTGCTGTTGCGCTCGAAATGATGGAGGCCTGATGAGCACGGCTTTGATTCTGGGCGCCTCGCGCGGTATCGGTCTGGAACTGACCCGTCAGTATCTCGGCGAGCAATGGCGGGTGTTTGCCACGCATCGCAGCGAAGCCGACCGGCTGGTGTTGCGCGACATGGGCGCGCACACCTTGCGCCTCGACCTGCATGACAGCAACGATGTAGCCGGCCTGGCCTGGCAGCTGGAAGGCGAGCGCATCGACGTCATCGTCATGAATGCCGGTGTCTATGGCCCGCGTGACAGCATGCTGACTTCGCCACCCAATCCCGATGACTTTGATCACGTGATGCGCACCAATGTGCTGGGTGCCATGCAGTTGATGCCGGTAGTCGCCCCGTTGCTGTTCGACAGCGCCGGCACGCTGGCGTTCATTTCCAGTCGCATGGGTTCGATCACCGAAACCGCGGCCGGCTACGGTGCGCTGTACCGGATCTCCAAGGCTGCAGTGAACATGGTCGCCCGGCTTACGCATCATGAATATCAGCCGCACGGCGTACGCGTCCTCACCTTGCACCCCGGTTGGGTGCGCACCGACATGGGCGGACCGAATGCCAATGTTGCCGTCGACGAAAGCGTCGCCGGATTACGGGATGTCATCGCACAGTCTGATACCTATCCGAGCGGTGGCTTCTATGATTACCGTGGCCAGGCGGTGGACTGGTAACCTCGCGGCCAGCAACATTCTTGAGCAAGGTCAACCGAAGGGTCGACCGCTCAGTTAGTAACAAATGACACGGCGCGGTAGTATCAGCGTCGCATTCAGTTGAAATCGATGGGTGGCCTGCGCCACACCACCGTCAATATCAAGATTAAAGCCCCAGGGGAGGGGCCAACCTCAGGCTGATCGCCTGTCGGAGACTTATCCACTGCAGTTATCCGCTGCGGTGTATCCACTGCTCAGGCATGCCCGCAACTCAAGCCGGGGCCAGACCAGAAATTCATCAGCAACGTGTCACAATGCACCCCCCAAATGGTGGAGTGCGGCGAAAATTCGCTAGCTTGACCTACCAATCGGAAGCCGGGCCGCAGATGCCCGCAATCTGTTTTTAACCAGAAGGAGACTTGCCTCATGGCTGTATTCAAATCAAAAACCATTGCCGCTGCATTGGCGTCGGTGGCGCTGATTGCCGCTTCTGCCGCTAACGCAGCAGAAGTCAACCTGCCCAAGAACCTGTCCTGGACTGCCTATGGCACGACCTCGTCGGGCTATGCGCAATCGGTAGGCATCGGTCAGATGCTGAGCAAAAACTACGGCGCCTCGCTGCGCATCATCCCGGGCAAGAACGACGTATCGCGCATGGTGCCGCTGCGCTCGGGCCAGACCAAACTTTGCGCCTGTGGCTTTGCCGCGCTGTTCTCGCAAGAAGGCTCGCTGATGTTCGGCACCAAGAAATGGGGCCCGATGCGCATCTACAACCTGTTCAACAACCTTGGCACCAACGGCCAGCAACTGGTCGTGGCAGGTGATGCCGGCATCAAGACCGCCGCCGACCTGAAGGGCAAGCGCATCACCTGGGTCAAGGGTGCACCGGCACTTAACCTGAATGCTTCTGCTTCGCTGGCCTTCGCCGGACTGACCTGGGACGACGTGGTCAAGGTTGAAGTACCGGGCTTCGGTCAGGGTGTCGAAGCGATCATCAATGGCCAGGCCGATGCCGGCCACGGCAGTACCGTGACCAGCGCCTACAACAAGCTGGCCGCTTCACCACGGGGTCTGTACTGGATTGCCTTCCCGCATGACAACAAGGAAGGCTGGGCTCGCGCCAAGAAAGCCGCGCCGGTCTGGAACGAAACGATGATCAGCGATGCGGTCGGCATCGAAAACAACGAACAGGGCAAGGTACCGTATGAAGGCAACAACTACCCCTACCCGCTGTTCGTGGCCATGCACGACACTCCTGACGACCTGGCCTACGGTCTGACCAAGGCGGTGATGGAAAATTACGAGCAGATCAAGGACAGTGGTCCCGGCATGGTCGGCTACCAGCTGGATCGTCAGCCGCTCAAGTATGTGTTCCCTTTCCACCCGGCCGCCATCAAGTACTACAAAGAGAAAGGCGTCTGGACCGAAGAGCATGACCAGCACAATGCGATGCTGCTCAAGCGTCAGGACGTGCTCGCCGAAGCCTGGGAAAAGATGGACAAGAGCCTGGACGACGACGCGTATGACGCAGCATGGCAGAAGCTGCGCGCCGACTCGCTCGAGGCGGCAGGTCTGGAAGTTTCTTTCCGCACCTGGTAATACCGCGGCTTGACGTCGTGAGTATCCGGCGGGGCCGGCAGTCGACCTGCCCGCCCCGCTTTTCAAACCCACTTTGATGACCCTCAACAATGTCTGAACCATCCAACCAGGACGTGAACGCCGAGCAAGCCGTGACATCGGCTGCCGTCGCTGAATCCACACGCTATCGCACGCTGTCAGGTCTGGCCGAAGCCAGTCTGGTATTCGCCGCAGTTGCCGCGGTGTTCGCATCGATCTACGTGATCTTTGGCCTGGGCAATTTCTTCGGCACTTGGGTGCCGCTGGAAACCGAATACTTCTACTTCATGCTGGCCATGCTGCTGCCACTGGCCTTCGTGATTTATCCACTTACCAAAGGTCAGAAAACCCGGGTGCCCTGGTTTGACTGGTTGCTGGCGCTGGCCACTTTCGGCATTGCCGGCTACTTTGCGTTGAAAGGCAACGCCATTCTCGAAATCGGCTGGGAGTACGAAGCGCCGCAACACGCGAAGATTCTCGCCTTCATGCTCTGGGCTCTGGTGCTCGAAGCCACCCGCCGGGCCGGCGGCAATGCCATTTTCGTAATCTGCTTTTTCATCTCGCTCTACCCGATCTTCGGCGCCTACGCGCCCGGCTTTCTGGAAGGCGAAAACATCAGCGCTGAAGTCACGGCCGGCTTTCACATGTTCGGCACCGAGAGCATGCTCGGTATTCCACTCACCGCGTTTGCAAACCTGGTGGTTGGCTTTCTGGTCTTTGGCGTCGCGCTGCAATACACGGGCGGCGGTGCCTTCTTCCTGAACCTGGCGTTCGCGTTGCTGGGCCGCCGGCGCGGCGGACCCGCCAAGGTCGCCATCTTCGCCTCGGGCCTGATGGGCTCGATGAGCGGCAGCGTGATTACCAATGTGTTGACCACTGGCGTCATGACCATCCCGGCCATGAAGAAGATCGGCATCCGACCGTCTTATGCTGCAGGTGTCGAGGCTTGCGCCTCGACCGGCGGTGTATTGATGCCGCCGGTCATGGGCGCTACCGCTTTCGTGATGGCGACCTTCCTGGAAATTCCCTACTCGACCATCGTTATCGCGGCGGCGTTTCCCTCGGCGTTGTACTACCTCGGCCTGTTTCTGCAGATTGATGCGTACGCGGCCCGCGAAGGCCTGAAAGGCTTACCCGAAGTTGAATTGCCCAAGTTCCGCGATGTATTTCGCGAGGGCTGGTATTTCATCTTCGTGTTTGTTTTGCTGATCGTCATGCTGCTCTATATGCAGCGCGAAGCGCAGGCACCGTATTACGCCACCGTGTTGTTGCTCGCCATCAACCAGTTCTCCAAGAAGCATCGCTGGAACGGCAAACGCTTCATGGAGTTTGTGCAAGGCGTCGGTATTCTGTTTGCCGAACTGGCCGCTCTGCTGGCCGGTGTGGGCCTGATCATCGGCGCCCTCACCCTGACCGGCAAGGTCGGCACGCTGACCTATGAACTGGTGCGCCTGGCTGGCGACTCGACCATTGCGTTGCTGTTCATGGGCGCTGTGACCAGCTTTGTGCTGGGCATCGGCATGACCATCACCGCCGCCTATCTGTTCCTGGCAGTGACGCTGGCTCCGGCGCTGACCCAGGGTGGTCTCGATCCGCTGGCCGTGCATTTGTTCATGATGTATTGGGGGATGATCTCCTTCATTACGCCGCCAGTGGCCATTGGTGCCTTCGCTGCCGCCTCGGTCGCCAAGTCCGATCCGATACGCACCGGCTTTGAAGCGATGCGGCTGGGCAGTGTCATCTACTTCGTGCCATTTTTCTTCGTGCTCAATCCGGCCCTGATCGGTCGTGGCGAGTTCGGGGAAATCATCACCGTGCTGAGCTTCACCATTCTTGGCATCGTGTTGATTGCGGCCGGCATGCAGGGCTATCTGTACGGCATCGGCGCCATCCGCAATTCAATCGCGGGCTGGCTGGGCCGGATTTTCCTGGTGCTCGGTGGTATCGTCATGGCCTTGCCAGGTAATTCGCCAGTCATTGGCTACAGCCACCTGGAAATCAACCTGACGGCAACGGTGATGGTGTTGCTCGGGATTGCAGCGAGCTGGCTGGGCCGGCGACGGGAGATGCCGGGGCAATTGCGCTCCGCCTGATCCCGCTCCCGACGCAGCTGCGCAGCGCGTTTTTCAAGCCCGCACCGGATAGCCGACCGATCGCTATTTTTCGCCTCGGATGAGCTATCCGGGGCGGGCTGGAGAAACCATGCTTCTGAACGATGATCATCGCATGCTGCGCGACGCGATCCGGGACTACGTCCAGGCCGAAATCAAACCGCATTCGGCCAGCTGGGACGCCAATAAAACGTTTCCCCGGGCGGCCCTGAAGGGGCTGGCCGAACTGGGTTGCTTCGGCATCGCGGTACCGTCCGAACTCGGTGGCAGCGGACTCGACTACCAGAGCATGGCGGTCATCCTCGAGGAAATTGCCGCCGGCGACGGCGCCACCTCAACGATCATCTCGGTCAACAACTGCCCGGTCTGCTCCATCCTGATGGCCTGGGCCAACCCGGCGCAACAAGCGCAGTGGTTGCAACCGCTGGCCAGCGGCCAGATGCTCGGCGCCTTCTGTCTCACCGAACCGCATGTCGGCTCGCAGGCCGACGGCCTGACCACCACCGCAACCCGCTCCGCCGATGGCACACACTATGTGCTCAACGGCACCAAACAATTCATCACCTCCGGCAAAAACGCCGATGTCGCGATCGTGATGGCGGTCACCGACAAGGCCGCCGGCAAACGCGGCATCTCCGCCTTCATCGTGGCCACCGATTCGCCAGGCTACGAAGTGGCCAGCCTTGAGCGCAAGCTCGGCCAGCACGCCTCCGACACCGCACAGATCCGCTTCGAGCAATGCCGGGTGCCGGCCGAAAACCTGCTTGGCCAGGAGGGACAAGGGCTCAAAATCGCGCTGTCCGGTCTCGAAGGCGGACGCATCGGCATTGCCTCGCAAGCCGTCGGCATGGCGCGGGCGGCTTTCGAAGCGGCGCTGGCCTATGCGCACGAACGCCAGGCCTTCGGCAAACCCATTTATGAACATCAGGCGGTGCAATTCCGGCTGGCCGACATGGCAACCCAGATCGAAGCGGCCCGCCATCTGATTCAACATGCCGCCAGCCTCAAAGACGCCGGCCAGCCCTGTCTGAAAGAAGCCGCGATGGGCAAATTGTTCGCCTCGGAAATGGCCGAGCGGGTCTGCTCGGATGCCATTCAGATTCACGGCGGTTACGGCTATGTCGCCGATTTTCCGGTTGAACAGATCTATCGCGATGTGCGCGTTTGCCAGATCTACGAAGGCACCAGCGACATCCAGAAGATTCTGATCGCACGCGCGCTGGCCTGAGCGCCACCGACCTCCCCAGTTTTGCCGATGCGGTTTACACATCGACACGCTCACCCCGTCGGCACAGTGCTTTAATGGTTTCGTGGACCCCAAGTCGGCCCTGATCGGGGAAGCTGTTTCACAGGGCTGGTTGGCAGCCGCACTGCGCGTTCGCTTGCGAACCTTTCTGCGTGTCGGCAAACGCAGCAATCCGTGCTGTCGGGTCCTTGCACCTGCTTTCTTGCTTTCTTGCGTTCTCGTTCCTGCTCACCCGCTGAGCCGGTTACACCAGCTTGCAATGCACTGGCTGACCCGTTTCAGGAGATCTGATGAACCGCGAC
>CAXBNM010000193.1:0-8788 GCA_963976885.1 uncultured Burkholderiaceae bacterium | reverse complement strand
AAACCAGAACTGGGATTACTTCCTGATGGAAGGCATCGACCAGCCCTGGAAGCGGGCCACCGAGGGCCGGGTCGGTTCGTACTGGGGCATGTTCGATTCCAACCGTGAGCTGAAGTTCCCTCTGAGCGGCCCGATCGATGCCGATCCGAACTGGGAATCCAAGGCCATCATCGCCTCGGTGCTGGCACTGGTACCGATGATTGTGTTTCTGTTTGCGTTCAGCCATCTGCGCCTGCCGAGCCGAATCTTCTACGCCGCGCTCATTCAGGCCGTGGTGTCGCTCAGTGTGTGGATTCTCGCCATCCCCGCCGATTACTACATGCGCCCGGTCGACTGGATAGGTGTGGCGGTGCTGGTGCCAAGTCTGGCCATGATGGTGTTGATTCTGCTGGCCAATGGCTTCGAGTTTGCCGAGATGTTCTGGAAGGGCAACCTGCGGCGCCAGTTTGAGTCCAAGCCGCTGGCACCCACGCATCGCCAGCCCAAGGTGTCCATCCATCTGGCCTGCTGTAACGAGCCGCCCGAAATGGTGATTGGCACCATCAACAGCCTGGCCGCACTGAACTACGAAAACTTCGAAGTGCTGGTCATCGACAACAACACCAAGAATGCGGCGTTGTGGGAGCCGGTGCGCGATCACATGGCCCGTCTGGATGATCGCTTCCGCTTCTTCCATCTGCCCAGCTGGCCCGGTTACAAGGCTGGTGCGCTGAACTTTGCGCTTGAGCAGACCGACCCGGACGCGGAAATCATCGGCGTGGTCGATGCTGACTATGAAGTCAATGCCAACTGGTTGCATGGCCTGATCAGCAAGTTCGATGATCCGACCGTGGCGGTTGTGCAGGCGCCGCAGGCGCACCGCGACTGGCATCGTCAGGCGTTCCGCCGGATGATGAACTTTGAATACGACGGCTTTTTCCGGGTTGGCATGCATCACCGCAACGAGCGTGATGCCATCATTCAGCACGGCACGATGTCGCTGATTCGCGCCGAAGCGCTCAATGACCATGGTCGCTGGTCGCAGTGGTGTATTTGCGAAGACACCGAACTTGGCTTGCGGCTGATGAAAGCCGGTCTGCGTACCGTCTATGTCGACGAAGTGATGGGCCGTGGTCTGACGCCTGACACCTTCTCGGCATTCCGCAAGCAGCGTCGCCGCTGGGCTCAGGGTGCGATGCAGATCATGAAGGCGCACGCCGGTTCGATTTTCCGTGGCACGGCCGATCTGGATGAGAACGGGCAACCCACCCGCAAGCTGTCCGATGGTCAGCGTTACCACTTTGTGGCCGGCTGGATGTCCTGGTTCGGCGATGCCTTGCACCTCGTGTTTGCCTTTGCCGCCATGTTCTGGACGATCGGCATCATCTGGGCGCCGCATCTGTTCAGCCTGCCGATCCTGTTGTTCATGCTGCCGGTGTTCGTGTTCTTTGCCGGTAAGGCGCTGATGGGGCCGCTGCTTTACTGGCGTCGTGTGCCATGCAGCTTCTCGGACGTGATGGGTTCGGCGCTGGCCGGCATGGCGCTCTCGCACGGTATCGCGCTGGGTGTGTTCACCGGCTTGTTCAAGCGCACCGCTGTCTTTGAAATCACCGAGAAGGCCGGTGGCGCCGGTACCAGTGCGGCCAAGCCGACCACCGGTGCCAAAGCCACTGAGGCAAGCAGCAAGAAGGTCGCCAAGGCGGCGCCGCGCTCGATGCTGAGCCGTGCGCTCAGTCAGGTCCGCGAAGAAGGCGGCTTGCTGCTGGCGCTGGCCGTCTGTGTGGCGGGTGTCTACATTACCCGCCGCCCCGAGCACATCGAGAGCGCACTCTGGATGTGGATTCTGGCTCTGCAAGCCGTGCCGTATCTGGCCGCTGTCATCTGCGCGTTCTTCTCGGTGCTGCCCGAGCGCGAGCAAGAGCAGCCCGCGGCAGCAGCCGGCTGGCAAGGCGGGGCACTCGCCGGTATGCCCGCTCTGGTGTCGGTGCCTTCGATGGCCCGCGCTGGCGGTTCAGACTGAGCCGCGCATAGTCGGCGGGGTCGCCCGGCGGGCGGCCAGCAAAAAGGGCGATGACTCGAGTCATCGCCCTTTTTGTTTGGCAAGACGCGGCCGTTGGTGAGCGCTGTGCCACTGGCCGGCATGGCCTCTGGTTGCGGCGTGCCGTTTTGGCAGCGCTGCCGTCGGCCTGGTGATTCTCCCTCAGGGTTGCTGCGGGCTTTGCTCGGCCTGTGCTTCTTGAGCGGCTTCTTCGGCCACGCGGGCGAGGGCGGTTTCGGCCGCTTGCATCAGAGTCTGGGCGCCGGCGGCACCATTGACGGCAATTTTCTGGTTGAAGATGAAGAACGGCACGCCTTGCACGCCGAGCGAGCGGGCGCTGCTGTCGGCGCGGCGAATGGTTTCATGCACGGCTTCATCATGGATGGCCGCCTCAATCGACGGTTCGGCAATACCGCCGTCGCGGCCCAGTTCGATCAGGGTTTCTTCCAGGGTCAGGTCGCGTCCGTCATGGAAGTAGGCCTTGAAGAAGGCCTCCACAATCGCGTCCTGCGTGCCCTCTGAGGCCATCGAGATGAGCGCATGCGAGGCAACCGTATTGGGCTGCTGGCTGATTTTGTCCATCTTCAGGTCGAGATCGACTTCGGCGCCTGCCGCCTTGACCCGTTCATAAATGGCGGCGGTATCGCTGGTACCGAATTTGGCACTCAGGTACTGGTCGCGGGCTACCCCTTCGGCGGGCAGATCGGGGTTCAATTGAAACGGATGCCAGCGCACGGCGGGCTCCGGCAGATCAGGGTGGGCTTGTCGGAATTGGCGCATGGCCTGTTCGAGCTGCCGCTTGCCCACGAAGCACCACGGGCAAACCACATCGGAGATGACATCGACGGTAAGTTGGGTGGCGCTGGCCAGAGGGGTGGACATTGCTGAAATCCTGTCTGTCTTGGAAAGACTCCTCAGTATGCCAGCCATGAGGCCGGGCCGCGAACGCAGCGCCGCGACCGGGCGTCCTGAAGAGCCACCCGGTGGAGGTTCTAGCTGTCGCTGAATACGCGCCGGTCGACCGATTCGCCGCTGCTGCTGCGGGTTTCCAGGCTGACCTTGAAGCCCCACAGGCGCTGAATGTTGTGCAGCACCCGGTCGGCCTCCTCGGTCAGGGCGCGGCCCCGGTGCATCTGGTGGACGAGGGTCAGGCTACGGTCGCCGTCCTTGTCGAAGGCGGCCACCTGAACGTCGGGCAGCTGGGTATCGCGGTTGTACTGCTGCGCCAGCAACTGGCGCACGCGCCGGTAACCAATCTCGTTGTGAATGCTGTCGACTTCGAGAAAGTCGTTGGATTTGTGGTCGGCGACCGCAAACAGATGAAATTCGCGAATCAGGCGTGGCGACAGATACTGGCTGATGAACGACTCATCCTTGAAATTGCGCATGGCAAAGTCGAGCGTTTTCTCCCAGTTGGAGCCGGCGATGTCCGGAAACCAGTGCTTGTCTTCGGTGGTCGGATTCTCGCAAATGCGCCGGATGTCGGTAAACATCGCAAAACCCAGTGCATACGGGTTGATGCCCCCAAAGCCGGGCTGATCGAAGCCGCGCTGCGCCACGACATTGGTGTGCGAGGCGAGCACTTCGATCATGAAGCCGTCATTGACCTTGCCCTTGTCGTAGAGGCGGTTCAGCAAGGTGTAATGCCAGAACGTGGCCCAGCCTTCGTTCATGACCTTGGTCTGCCCTTGCGGATAGAAGTACTGGGCCATCTTGCGCACGATGCGCACGATTTCGCGCTGCCAGTTTTCGAGTCTTGGTGAGTACTTCTCGATGAAGTAGAGCAGGTTCTCCTGGGGCTCGGCCGGAAAGCGCCCCGAAGCCACACCTTTTTCCTGATCGGGGCTGGTGGGCACGGTCCGCCAGATTTCATCGTGCTGACTCCAGGCATAGGCCTCACGCTCACGACTGCGCGCGCGCTCTTCGACGGCGGACAGCGGCTTGGGCCGCCGGTAGCGGTTGACGCCGAAATCCATCAGCGAATGGCAGGCGTCGAGCACTTCCTCGACCTCGGCCACCCCATGGCGCTCTTCGCACTCGAGCACGAACTGCCGCGCAAAAACCATGTAGTCGATGATGGCGTCGGCGTTGGTCCATTGCCGGAACAGGTAATTGCCCTTGAAAAACGAATTGTGGCCGTAGCAGGCATGGGCAATCACCAACCCTTGCAGCGCCATCGGGTTTTCTTCCATCAGGTAGGCAATACACGGATCGGAGTTGATGACGATCTCGTAGGCCAGCCCGCTGGCACCCTTGCGATACGACTGCTCGTTGGCAATGAACTCCTTGCCGAACGACCAGTGCGGATAGCTGATGGGCAAACCCACCGAGGCGTAGGCGTCGAGCATCTGCTCGGAGGCGATGACTTCGATCTGGTTGGTGTAGCAATCGAGCCCGAACTCATTGATGGCAATGTCGCCGATGGCCTGATCGTATTTTTCGATCAGGTCGAAGGTCCAGGCAGAGCCGGTGGACAGCAATTCGCGTTTGCTCATGGCATGGCCTCAGGTGCTTGCGGTGGCACCCTGACGGGTGAACAGCTCGCGAAAAACCGGATAGATATCCCGGTGTTCTTCAACTTCGACCATCGCAAAGTGCCCGCACTCGATGCGGCTGTAGGCATTGGACAGGGTCGACAGGCGCAGGCTACGTTGTTCGGTGACCTCGATATAGGCAAAGTGGCGCACCATTGGCAGGAGATGTTCTTCCAGAAAGCCACGGCTTTTCTCCGGGTCGGCGCCAAACGCGTCGCCGTCCGAGGCCTGGGCGCCATAGATGTTCCACTCCGAGGGTGAGTAGCGATCATCGATGATCTCGCGCATCAGCTTGAGCGCCGAGCAAACCACGGTGCCGCCTGTCTTGCGGTCGTGGAAAAACCGATTCTCGTCAACTTCTTCCGCGTCGTCGGTATGACGGATGAACACGATCTCGACATGCTCGTACTTGCGCGACAGAAACAGATACAGCAGCGTGTAAAAGCGCTTGGCCAGATCTTTCTTGAATTCGTCCATCGAGGCCGACACATCCATCAGGCAGAACATGACGGCCTGGCTGATCGGCTTGGGCACCATGACTCGATGCCGGTAGCGCAGATCGATGTCGTCCAGAAACGGCACCCGGGCAATGCGCCGGCGTAACGCCTCAATACTCTCGACCCGATCCTGATCGGTGTCGTTAACCGGATCGGCAACATGCGTGGCCTGTTCGGCCAGCAGTTCGCGTAACTGGCGACGAGCACCGCCGCTCAGCGCCACCCGCCGACTCAGCGCGCTGCGCATGGTGCGAATGACGGACAGATTGGTCGGCGCACCCTCACGGGTGTAACCGGCCCGTTGAGGCTTGAACTCCTTGATCTGGCCGACATAGGTGCGGATCAGGCGGGGCAGTTCGAGATCATCGAAAAAGATGTTCATGAACTCTTCGCGCGACAGCGTAAAGACAAAATCGTCTTCGCCGCCGTCACCGTCCCCGCCTTCTCCCTTGCCTTTGCCGCCGCCGCCCGAAGGCGGGCGTTCCATGCGATCGCCCGGATTGAAGGTCTTGTTGCCGGGCACGACGATCTCGCGATCGCCACCGCTGTGACGCAGATGCGGCTCGGAGATGTCCTTGCGGGAGATGCGCACACTGCCGCCTTTCTCCATGTCTTTGATGGACCGGTCACCCACCATGTCCGACACTGCCCGCTTGATATGTCCTTTGTAGCGACGCATGAAGCGGGCGCGGTTGGTTGCGCTCTTGTTTCGGTCGTTGAGACGACGATCAATGATTACAGACACTTTGGACCCCCTGGCAAGACTTACTGAGACTTGCGAACCCGCAGATACCACTCACAGAGCAACCGAACCTGTTTCTCGGTATAGCCCTTGTCTACCATCCGGGCGACAAAGCTGTCGTGTTTGCGTTGATCCTCCGAGGACGACTTGGCGTTGAACGAAATGACCGGCAGCAGCTCTTCGGTGTTCGAGAACATCTTCTTCTCGATCACTTCACGCAGCTTCTCGTAACTGGTCCAGGTCGGGTTCTTGCCTGAGTTGTTGGCTCGGGCACGAAGCACGAAGTTGACGATCTCGTTCCGGAAGTCTTTCGGGTTGGCAATGCCGGCCGGCTTCTCGATCTTTTCGAGTTCGGCGTTGAGTTGCGCCCGATCGAAGCTTTCACCGGTTTCCGGGTCACGGAAGTCTTCGTCCTGAATCCAGTAATCGGCGTAGGTCACGTAGCGATCAAAGATGTTCTGGCCGTACTCGGAGTAGCTTTCGAGGTAAGCGGTCTGAATTTCCTTGCCGATGAACTCCGCATAACGCGGGCTCAGGTAACCCTTGATGAATTCAAGATAGCGCCGCTGCGTGTCTTCGGGCAATTGCTCACGCATGATGCGTTGCTCGAGCACATACATCAGGTGCACCGGATTGGCCGCCACTTCGGTCTGGTCGAAGTTGAACACGCTCGACAACACCTTGTAGGAAAAGCGCGTGGAGGTGCCGGTCATGCCTTCGTCGATGCCGGCATAGTCGCGATACTCCTGCACCGACTTGGCGTTGGGCTCGACGTCTTTGAGGTTTTCACCGTCATAGACCCGCATCTTGGTGGTGATGCTGGAGTTTTCGGGTTCGACCAGGCGCGTGAGCACTGCAAACTGCGCCATCATCGGCAACGTGCCTGGCGCGCAAGGGGCGTGCGCCAGCGAGCTGTTGGTGAGCAGTTTTTCGTAAATGCGGATTTCTTCCGACACCTGCAGGCAATACGGCACCTTGACGATGTAGATCCGGTCGAGGAAGGCCTCGTTGTTGCGGTTGTTGCGGAAAGTCTGCCATTCCGATTCGTTCGAGTGCGCGAGGATGATGCCCTGGAAGGGAATGGCGGAGAAGCCTTCGGTGCCCTTGTAGTTGCCTTCCTGGGTGGCGGTGAGCAAGGGGTGCAGCATCTTGATCGGTGCCTTGAACATCTCGACGAACTCGAGCAAACCCTGATTGGCCAGACACAGACCGCCGGAGTAGCTGTAGGCGTCAGGGTCATCCTGGGCGAGCATTTCGAGTTTGCGAATATCGACCTTGCCGACCAGCGAGGAGATGTCCTGATTGTTCTCGTCGCCTGGCTCGGTTTTGGCAATGGCCACTTGCTTGAGCACCGAGGGCTGAATGCGCACCACCTTGAACTGTGTGATGTCGCCGTCATACTCGGCCAGCCGCTTGATGGCCCATGGGCTCATGATGCCGGTCAGGTAGCGCTTGGGAATGCCGTATTCCTTCTCGAGCGCATCACCTTCGCGTTCGGGGTTGAACAACCCCAGCGGCGATTCGTTGATGGGCGAACCCTTCAACGCATAGACCGGATGCGTCTGCATCAACTCCTTGAGTTTTTCGGCAATGGACGACTTGCCGCCGCCCACCGGCCCAAGCAGATACAGCACCTGCTTGCGCTCTTCAAGACCCTGAGCGGCATGCTTGAAATAGGAAACGATCTGGGAGATCGCCTCTTCCATGCCGTAGAACTCTTTGAAGGCGGGGTAGCGTCTGATGACGCGGTTGGAGAACAATCTCGACAGACGCTGGTCGTTGCGCGTGTCGATGATCTCGGGCTCGCCAATGGCGTCGAGCATGCGTTCTGAAGAAGAGGCGTAGGCGAGTGGCTCTGAGCGGCACAACTCGAGATACTCCAGAAGCGACATTTCTTCGTCGCGCTCTTTGGCGTACGTTTCGCGGTACGAGTCAAACAGATTCATTTGGTGAACCTCCTGGCAGCAGTTCATCACCCGGATGGTCTGTTGCTACGCTAACAGTTGTAGTTGAAGCCCTGCACCTCGTCAAACGGCAGGGTTATTTCACCTGTCAACCGATTAGTACGTGTTACACATAACAGCAACGAGACCGCTAACAACAATTTCTGTGACGACTTGATTACTAGCCTAAACGAATTTGCGCGTTCAGCGTTGACCATTCCCCTACTGTTTTCCCACGTTTATTCCGGCGCGTTGACGTAAACGTAAGCTTGTAACGGTTCGCCTTCATTCATTGTGATTGGCCTGTTTTGGCTGTTTGGCAGCCGTCAACCGGACAGACGCGGTGATATCGAAGATGGGCGGCGATTTTTGCACTCATTACGCAACGCGTTGCGACAATGTGGTGAACCGGTGAGCCAAGTTGGTGCCTTGAAGAATGGCTCAATGCGGTATTGATGACCGTTGGTGACAGCCGCGGCATGCAACGTTCAAAACAATAAATCTCGTCAAGCGTTGCGCGTTCGATACAAGAACGTGACATTCGATGGTTTGGATGCATGTTTCCCATCCCATATAGGCGGTATCGGAAGCCTTTATCCGACGACTTGTTTCGATTCGCCCAAGCGATCATTCAGTCATGAATGATCCGATTCTCATGACTGCCGACCCTATGAACCGCGAAGCTTCTGCTGCTGTGGTGGGTGGCGCGTTTGCCAGCCTGAGTGCTGCCGATCTGGCATCTGCCGAACGCGCCGTCACCAATCCGGAGTTGCCTGTCATGCGTCGGACCGCCCGACGTCTGGATCGCCTGCGGGAAAGTGATCGACAGGCCGGGATTCACGATCTGACCGATATCGTGCTTGACGACGCGTTGATGACCTTGCATCTGTTGGGCGATGCGGCCGATGCCGGTGCGACGACCCCGAAAATCGAATCGGTTACCGCGGCACTGGTCATGATCGGCGTGGAGCCGTTTTTTGCCCGTTATGTTGATTTGCCAGTGGCCGAAGATCGCTTGCAGGCGATTCCGGCAGCCCTGGCCGAGTATGAGCGTC
>CAXBNM010000192.1:0-8794 GCA_963976885.1 uncultured Burkholderiaceae bacterium | reverse complement strand
GACTCCGGTTTGATCGGTTTATCCGCGTTCATTGCTCGCAAACCGTCATCTGTCGCGAGCTACCGATGCTCAATACAGATGACGGTTTGCGAGCAATGAACGCGGATAAACCGATCAAACCGGAGTCAGTCGAAAAGTACTTTGAGAATAAGTTTGGCGAGTCACTCGAAGACGTCACCGGAGCGATGCAATCGCTTGCCAAGAGTCGCCCGCCAAAGCAAATGGCCTCGGATGCGTTCACGATGTACCTGCAATTCCGTCCTGAAGTTGCACCGGGCAAGAAAGGGTGGGGCGCCAGTGGTACCCTTTCTCTCAGTCTCGTTCGAGAGATGGCGAATTTTCCGAAATGAATGGATTGATTGTCAGGACGGCGTTCTGGCGGCCATTCCGAGTGCTTATCGTGTGTTCACCGCCTCGGCATGCACAGCTCGCCAAAGCAATAGGCGGCCGCGCCGTTGCGGTACAAACCAATCAAACGCGATGCGAACGATAGCAACTTGCCACCGCGCCGGCATGGTCTGCAGCACATCACATCGATCACCGGCTGCCTCGCCAGTGCCGGGAGACGCACGTGCATTGACGATGAATTCGCCTGGCATGCTCGCCAGATGATCGGAATCCGATTGTTTATTATCGTCGTGCACAAACCCAGACTTGACCGTGTAGGCACCGTCGGGCAAAGTCTCGGCCGACCCTCTGAATCAGTGCTCTGGCCGTACAACCACCGATAGTCTGCGAGCGGCGCCAACATGCTCGAGCACTGAAAATTCTTACAGAAGTCGGGTGCCTAGATGCACGTCTGACAGGGAATCAGTTCGCCGTTGTAGGCATTGATGACGTCGAGACGGTTCAACCCGACGGCGGCGAAGCCGCGTCGGACGGATGGAGAACGGCGGTGATTCTAAGCCCGGTGGCTGATTCGCGGCTTTTGACCGAGTCCGGCCGATCAGGGTGACCGCGGCGGTTCGAGACCGGGCGATGGCGGGGTGAGCACTAAGCAACGGAAGTGGACTCAGGTTTAGGATACTACGTATTTGACATAATAAACATTATGCGCACTTATCAATAGTGGTCAGGGTCTTCGATGATCCGCCAACCGCTCTCCAACGGCACTGTAATCACGGCCCCTCGATCCTCGCATCAGTTGTGGTCAAGGCTGTTCGCCACGCCGATAAACCCACGCAAGTTGCGTAGTCGGTGCATGGCTGATCGGGGTGTTTGTTGAAAGGAATTACCATTGCGGCGCGCGGCGTCGCGCAAACGTTCAAACACCGTCTTCGGTGACGGCTACCACCGGCGCCAAATGAACAATCTGTCCTTTCTGAATCAACCAATGAGACTAGAGATGAATCGTCGTTCCGCACTTAGAAAATCTGTCGGTGCAACCGTAGCTGCAGGTGCCGCTGCCATTTCGGCACCGGCCATATCCCAGGGCAAGATCGAGTGGCGCATGGTGACCACTTGGCCCAAGAACTTCCCCGGTCTGGGCGTTGGCGCGGAAAACCTCGCCAAGCGCATCAACACGATGTCGGGCGGTCGCCTGACGATCAAGGTTTTCGCGGCTGGCGAAATGGTGCCGCCGCTGCAAGCGCTGGACGCGGTCATCAACGGCTCGGCCGAGATGAGCCACGGTGCTTCCTATTACTGGCAGAACAAGAGCCCCGGCCTGTCCTTCTTCACCGGCGTGCCCTACGGCATGACTTCGCGTGAACTGGGTGCCTGGGTGCGTTATCTGGGCGGCCAGCAGATCTGGGACGAAATCTACGACCAGTTTGGTGTGCAAGGCTTCCTGTCGGGCGACACCGGCACGCAGGCCGGCGGCTGGTTCCGCAAGGAACTCAAGAGCCTCGAAGACGTCAAGGGCTTGCGCTTCCGCACGCCGGGTCTGGGCGGTCAGGTCTGGGCCAAGCTCGGCGCTTCAGTGACCAACATGGCGGCCGGCGAAATCTTCCAGGCGCTGCAAAGCGGCACGCTCGACGCCGCCGAATTCGTGGGTCCGTACAACGACATGGCGCTGGGCTTCTACCAGGTTGCCAAGAACTACTACATGTCGAGCTTCGTTGAAGCGGGCCTGGCCACCGAAGCGGTTGTCAACAAGAAGAAATTCCAGTCGCTGCCCGCCGATTTGCAGGAAATTGTTCGCACCGCCTGCCAGGCCGAGTACGACAGCGTTGCCTGTGACTTTGCTGCCAATGACCCGCGTGCACTGCAGACCCTGCTGGCCAAACACGGCGTGCAGGCGCGTCAGTTCCCGGCCGACATTTTCGAAGCCGGTGCCAAGGCGGCTGGTGAAGTCGTCACGGACCTGCGCGAAAGCGACGATGCACTGACCAAGAAAACGGTGGAAAGCTATCTGTCGGCACTGAATCTGGTTCGCCAGAAGACCGAACAGACTGATATGCCGTATCTGGCTGCCCGTCAGAAGTATCTCGACCTCAAATAAAAAGGAAATGGGCGCCGCCGCCGGTCCGAAGTTGCCTTGACCGGCGGTGGCACCTGCATACATCCATGCGTACTCTTGCTCGCATTGTCACGCTCATCGGCCAGCTCAACACGATTGTTGGCCGAACGTTTGCGTGGCTGGCTCTGGCTTCGGTTCTGATGTGCTTCACGGTTGTCGTGCAGCGTTATGTTTTCTCGACCACACAACTGTGGTTGCAGGATCTTTATGTCTGGGTCAACGGCGCCATGTTCATGGCGGTCGCCGGCTATACCTTGTTCACCGATGGTCATGTCCGGGTTGATATCTTTTATCGCCCCGGCAGTGTGCGGCGCAAAGCGGTACTCGATTTCATCGGCGTCGTATTGTTCCTGCTGCCTTTTTGCGCCGTCGTGGCCATCTGGGGCGTCGAATACGTCGTGCGGGCCTGGAACCTCGGCGAGGGCTCGGCCAACCCTGGCGGCATGCCCGGTTTGTACATTCTCAAGACATTCATTCTCGTGTTCGTCGCGCTGGTAGGCCTGCAAGGCATCGCGATGGCGCTGCGCAGCGTGCTTGTTCTGGCCGGACGCGAGTCACTGCTCGCCTCCGCTTATCGATATCCGCAGGAGTAGACGAGCTTGGATCCAGTTCTCATCGGTGAGATCCTCGCCGTTCTGATGTTTGGTGGCGTCATCGGTACGCTGCTTATCGGTTTTCCGGTCGCCTTTTCGCTGGCCGGCACGTCATTGATTTTTGCCCTTGTTGGCTGGTGGTTCGGTGCGTTCGATCCCTCCAACTTCGGCGCCCTGCCGTCACGCTATATCGGCTTCATGACCAATGAGGTGCTGGTCGCGGTGCCCTTGTTCATCTTCATGGGCGTGATGCTCGAACGATCGCAGATCGCCGAGCAATTGCTGACCACCATCGGCCAGGTGTTTGGCCGCATTCCCGGTGGCCTGGCGTTTTCGGTGATTGGGGTCGGGGCGCTGCTCGCGGCCTCGACCGGCGTGGTCGGCGCCACCGTAGTCACGATGGGCCTGATCAGCCTGCCGGCCATGCAACGCGCTGGCTACGACCCGCGGCTGGCCTGCGGTGCCATCTGCGCCTCGGGCACACTCGGACAGATCGTGCCGCCCTCCACTGTCCTGATCTTCATGGGCGACATGCTCGCCGGCATCAATTCTCAGGTGCAAATGGCCAAGGGCAACTTTGCGCCCACGCCGGTTTCGGTTGGTGATCTGTTCGCTGGCGCGCTGATTCCAGGCCTGATGCTGGTCGCCATCTACATGTCCTACATCGCCTGGAAGGCCTTTTCCGATCCGAAGAGTTGTCCGGCCATGGAAGTCAGCGCCGAGGAGCGCGCCGGTCTGGTTCGGGCCGTGCTGACCGCCCTGCTGCCGCCGCTGTTGCTGATCATTGCGGTGCTCGGGTCCATTCTGGGCGGTATTGCCACGCCCACCGAGTCGGCATCTGTTGGCGCGATCGGAGCCATTGTGCTGACCATCGCCAAGCGCCGCTTTACCTTCAGAATGCTCACCGAAGCGGTCCAGTCGACGGCCAACGTGACCTCGATGATTTTCGTCATTTTGCTTGGCGCGGCGGTCTTCTCGATCGTGTTCAGGATGATGGGGGGCGATCAACTCGTTCACGAGTTCCTGACCGACTTGCCCGGTGGCATGTACGGCGCCTTGTTGGTGGTGATGGGCGTGATGTTCCTGCTCGGCTTCATTCTCGACACCTTCGAGATCATTTTCATCGTGATTCCGATTACCGCGCCGGTTTTGCTCAACCTTGGTGTGGATCCGGTCTGGCTCGGCGTGCTGGTCGGTGTCAATCTGCAGACCAGCTTTCTGACGCCGCCGTTCGGCTTTGCGCTGTTTTACCTGCGTGGTGTGGCACCGAAAGACATCAAAACCGCAGATATTTACCGCGGCGTGATCCCGTTCGTGGTCCTTCAGGGGGCGGCAATCGGCTTGTTGCTGACCTTCCCGGCGCTGGCTACCTGGTTGCCCGGGGTCATTTATCGTTAAATGCAGGGCTCAGGGGGGTGGTGTGCGTGGGATTTGACCCGATCGGCGGTGCGCACACCCAAGCAGCGCGTACTACACTAGGTTCTTCCTTTTCCGTTTATTGTTTGACGAACCGATGTACATGAAATCCAATCAATTTCGCGCTGACTATAGACGGGCCAGCATGCTGGCTCTTGCCCTCGGCCTGAGCGGCTTCATGGCCGCATGCAGTTCACCGGGGTCGGCCCTGGACGACGTCCGCACGGGCCCGGCCCCCAGTGCCGAAGAGGTCAGGCATCAAACCCTCGAGCGCAGCCGTTTCCTGGTGAAGTGGGCTGAAGAAGCCCCGCGCACGCAATCGGTCATGCTGGCCGACGGCAAAACCCGCATCGACCTTGAGCAACTGATGACGCTCAGCGCTGGCTATGTCCTGATGGGCGTTGCCAATGGCTCAAATGATGATGCCAGCCCGGCGCAGGTCCTGAGCGCGCTTGAGAAAACGCCTGGCGTCGTCGCTGCCGAGATCGATCACGTCGAAGGCAGCGGTCGCTGATATTGCGCTGCTGGCGGCAAGCCCTTGCTTGCCGCATTTTGGGCTGTAGTTCCAAAATCTGCCCATCTGCCTGCGCCAGACCTGATCGCGCAGCTCAAACTCCGTGCCAATGGCTCGCCTGACCTCTTAACGAGGATTGACGGCGGCAGTTGGTTTGGCGCATTCTTGATCGCGCTAAAACCGATAACGGAGACAGACAAGTGAAGCACTACACGAACGGACGGATTCCTTTCGGGCGGCGGGCGCTGGGTGTTGGACTGACCTGTGCTGCCCTGTTCGGCACCATGCCGGCTTCTGCCGAAGAAATCGAATTGCATGGTGCAGTGCAATTTGACGACAACCACGCCTTCAACAAAGCCTTGCTCAAGTTTCAGGAGCTGACGGCCGCTTGCTACCAAAAGCCCATCAAGTTCGTGTTGCACCGCAACTCAGAGCTCGGCCTCGAAAAAGACTATTTCAACTACATGAGCAAGGGCGTCTCGGTCGATTACGCGATCGTTTCACCGTCGCACATGTCGACCTATTCCAAGAAAGCGCCACTGATGGACATGCCCTTCCTGTTCCGTGACGTTACGCACTGGAACAAGGTGCTTGATGCCGACGGCCTGGCACCCATCGCCGAAGATGTGAAAAAGCGCGCCGATGTAATTCTTGTGGGCTATGCCGGCGGCGGCACCCGCAACCTGATCGTCAACAAGCCAGTGCAGACCATGGACGATCTGAAGGGCTTGCCGATGCGAGTCATGGGCGCCCCCATTCAAACCCGGATTTTCGAAGCCGTCAGTGCGGCCCCGAGCGTCATCGCTTATTCCGAGGTCTATAACGCCATCCAGACCGGCGTCATCAACGCGGCCGAGAACGAAGCTGCGGGCATCGAACAGATGAAGTTCTACGAGGTCGGCCCGCATATTTCGCTGACCCAGCATGCCATTACCGTGCGCCCGATCGGCTTCTCAGGCAAAACCTTCCGCCGCCTGCCCGAAGAGCTGCAGAAGTGCATCATGAGCTCAGGCAAGGAAGCCGGCGCCTACGGGCGTGAAATTGAATCGTCGCAAGACACGGCCAAGCTGAATCAGATGCAAGCCGACGGCAAACTGACCACGTACGAGTTCAAGGACCGTGGCATGCTGCTCAAGCTCGCCCAGCCGGTCAAGGAAGAGTACGCCAAAGAACTTGGCGCTACCGATGTGCTCGACGCGATCATGCAAATCAAATAGGTCGCTGCATGGCAACCCTCGCGTGAAAGTGTGCCGACATTTCGGCGGCGCACTGTCACGCGGTCTTGACTGGCTTTCCTGATGCAACGACTGCTGAACGCAATTAATCGAATTTTGCAGGTGATCATTACGGTGTTGTTCGCCGTTCTGATCGTGCCGGTCACCATGCAGATTCTGGCGCGCTATTCCGATCTGATTCCGCGCTATATCTGGACCGAGGAAATCGCCCGGTTCTGTTTCATCTGGATCATCATGCTTGGCGCCATGATAGCCGTGCGCGATGAAACCCATTTCAATGTTGACGTCTTGCCCCTGCCCCAGAGCGATGCGGGCAAGGGGTGGTCGCAGTTCGTCGTCCACATCGCGATGTTGTCGCTGGCCTTGTGCTTTATCTGGTACGGACGCGAGTTTGCCAACGAAGGGTTGTTGCAGACCTCCGAAATTGCCGAACTGCCAATGATCGCCATCTACATTGCCTGGCCACTTGCCGGTGTCATCTGGACCTTGTTTCTGGGCGAGAAACTGCTCGCCGATCTGGCGCTGATACGCGGCGCGACAAGACTGACGGAGTAACGTTTTGAGTCCGGCACTGGTAGCCCTCATTTTATTTGGCACGTTCGGCGCACTCGTATTGCTGCGCATTCCCGTCGCTTTTGCTTTGGGCCTGGCCTGCGTACCGGTGTTCTTCATCTCTGACCGGCTCTCACCAAGTCTGTTGTTCGACCAGATGTTCGGCTCGTACAACTCCTTCATTTTGCTGGCCGTGCCCTTCTTCCTGCTTGCCGCCAACCTGATGAACAGCGCCGGCATCACGCAGCGCCTGATTGATCTGGCTCGCAGTCTGGTGGGGCATCTGCCGGGCGGACTTGGCCATGTCAATGTCGTGGTGTCGATGCTGTTTGCCGGCATTTCCGGCTCATCGACCGCCGACGCGGCGGGCATCGGCTCGTTGCTCATTCCGCAAATGAAGAAGCAAGGCTACGACACCAGTTTCTCGGTCGCCATTACCGCCTGCTCATCGGTGATGGGCGTCATCATTCCGCCCAGCATCCTGATGGTGGTCTGGGGCGGACTGATGTCGGTATCCATTGGCGGCATGTTTCTGGCCGGTGTTGTACCGGGCCTGCTGATCGCCGGCTCCATGATGCTGATCGTGCACTGGTATGCGGTAACCCGTGGCTATCCCGTGTATGTGCGTTCCACCTGGGCCGATCTGGGCAAGGCCTTTGCGCGCTCGTTTCTGGCGTTGATGACGCCACTCATTATCGTTGGCGGCATTGTCGGTGGACTCTTCACGCCCACCGAGGCATCAGTGGTTGCGGTGTTGTATTCGCTGGTGCTTGGTTTGTTCGTGTACCGAAGCATCACCTTTCGGGCCTTGCCTGGCGTGCTCTACGACTCAGCACGTTTCGCCGCCATTGCACTGTTCTGTATTGGTACGGCATCGGCTTTTGGCTGGATTCTGGCGTTTTTTCAGATTCCCAAGCTGTTGGTCGACATTCTGGCTGGCTGGGGAACCGGACCCGCCACCACCGGACTGATCATTGCCGCAGCCTTCCTGATTGTTGGTATGTTCATTGATGCCATTCCGGCCATTATCATTCTTGGCACGGTGTTGTTCCCGGTCGCTCAGAGTGCCGGCATTCATCCCGTCCATTTCGGCATCATCGGCGTCGTATCGCTTGCGTTCGGGCTCGTCACGCCGCCCTACGGGCTCTGCCTGTTGATCAGCGCCGCCGTGGGAGGAATTCGTTTATCGGAGGCGTTGCGCGACGTTTGCGTCATCTTGCTGCCGATGCTCGGTGTTCTGCTCATTATCATCCTGATGCCCGACCTTATTCTCGCCTTGCCACGCTGGCTGATGCCGCGCTTCCTTTGATCGGCCGCGGCTCCGGCTGCCCGAAACTCCTCTCCTTTCTCGTCGAATTCCCTGAGATGTCTCAGGGAATTCACCAGTGTTTGACGCGCTGCTTGTCGCGTAGCTTGCCATCTCCGCCCGTAATGATCTGACACAACTTTGTGCTGTCAGGTTGCCGCCGGCGCACCGACTGCTAGGGGTCTGTTCAATTTCAGTCGAGCCAGGAGAAATTCGATGATTCAGTATTCAAGCGCCCTTTCGGCCGCGCCGCCGATGTTTCGCAACGCGTCACGGCTGTCGTTCCGCATGTTCACGATGCTTGCTGTGGCAGTGGTGATGATGGTGGCAACCCAGCTGGCGCAAGCCGGGCAATTCTTTGAGCGCGGTGGCGTGGCCATTGATGGCTACGATCCCGTCGCCTACTTCACCGACAACAAACCAGTCAAAGGCAAAGCCGAGTGGCAAGCCACCTACGGTGACTCGGTTTTCCATTTCAGCAGCGCCGAACATCGCGACCTTTTCGCGGCCGATCCGGCTCGCTATGCGCCGCAGTTCAACGGCTTTTGTGCCTACGGTGTGTCTCAGGGAGCCAAGGTCAAGATCGAAGGCGACTTGTGGGCGGTCGTCGACGGCAAGCTCTATCTCAACTATGACGAATCGGTTCAGGAGACCTGGAACGAAGACCGCCCCGGCTACATCAAACAAGCCGAGCAAAAATGGCCCGGACTGAAGTAA
>CAXBNM010000191.1:0-8808 GCA_963976885.1 uncultured Burkholderiaceae bacterium | reverse complement strand
CGGCGGTCGCCAGATCGACCTCCCAGTTACCGTTGCGGTCGGCAGTGGTTGCATAGCGAACCTGCTGGCCAGAATCGCCCAGGGTGATCGTGATGGTGACGCGCGCATTCGCTTCGGCCTGACCTTGCAGTACGGGCGTGCCGTTGTTGACGGTCGTGGTCTGCAGGGTTGGCGCCGCAGGCGGCGAGGAATCACCACCGCCACCACCACCGCCGCCACCGGCGACGCCGGCGACAACCAGCAGGCCGCCGCCAATTGCCGCGAGCGGCTTCCAGTTGATGTCGCTGGAGGGTTCAACCGGCACGGCCTGCGGGCTGGTGTCGTCGGTGTACATCAGGAAAGCGCCTTCCTGCAGCGCCGCCACCGGTTCGGAGACCGGCGTGATATTGGCGGCACCACCCCCGCCAAGTTCGGCCAGCGACAAGGTGCAAGGCGCGGCCGGAGTGCAATCGGTGAAAAAGTCGGTCACGCCGACGATTTCGCCAGCCGGCAAGCCATCTACGATCAGATCATCGTCAACCCGCAGCACCCGGGGTCCGGAACCGATCGACGCGCCGTTCTCGTCCACGAGGCGGTAGATCGTGCCGGGCTGAGCCGCCACGTCGATCCGCCCGTTCTGAACCGGCAGGCGGGCAACGTTGCCGCCCGCGTCGATGATTTCCAGGAATACGGCCATGGTGCTTATTTCCTCCTAATCCGGGCGCTGACAGCAGTGATCGGATCGGTTGTCGTTGGTATCACCGGAAACCGCCGTTCCTGCGCACAAAAACGGCCTGAACCTGCTGGCGTCAGGTATCAGGCGTCAGTAGGCGTTGGGATCGCGTCCGAACGCCTGTTGTACGGTTTTCCAGATGATGATCAGGTCAAGTCGCAGCGACCAGTCTCGCAGATATTCGAGATCGTACCGAATTCGGCGCTCCATTTTATCGACTGTCTCGGTTTCACCGCGGGCACCGTTGACCTGAGCCAGACCGGTAATACCGGGTTTCACCTTGTGCCGGATCATGTAGCCCTTGATCAGCTTGCGATAGGTTTCATTGTGAACCACTGCATGCGGGCGTGGGCCGACCACGCTCATCTGACCGCTCAAAACATTGAAAAATTGTGGCAATTCGTCAAGTGACGTGCGGCGCATGAAACGGCCCAGCGGCGTGATGCGATCATCGTCGCGGGTCGCCTGGCGAACCTGGTCGCCGTCTTCGGCCACCTTCATCGAACGGAATTTCCAGACCACGATTTCTCTGCCGTCCAGCCCGTAGCGACGCTGGCGGAACAATACCGGGCCGGGCATCGTGATCTTGATGGCCAGCGCAATCAGCAGCATCAGCGGCGCCAGCGCAATCACGGCGGCCAGTGATATCAGCAGATCAGACAGGCGTTTGATCATGCCGGTCGTGCCATGGAACGGCGTCTCGCAGACGGCGACCACCGGCAGGCCAACCACCGTGTCCACCCGGGCCTGAATCAGGTCGTACATGAAGATATCGGGCACGAAATAGATCGACGCCGTGGTGTCGCGCAACTCGTCGAGCAGCTTCAGAATGCGCGGCTGAGAGGCCATCGGCAGGGCAATGAAGATCTGATCGATCCGGTTGAAGCGGACAAAATCGGCCACGGTATCAACGCGGCCGCTGATCGGAGCCTCAAGCACATCGCCCAGGCGCGTCAGTTCCCGGTCATCGAAGAAGGCCGAGACGCGGGTTTGCGAATAGGGATCGGCATGCAGCGATCGCGCCAGCGTGCGACCCAGATCGTTGGCACCAATGATGATTGCCGTATCCTGACCGCGCATGGCGATCAGCCGGGGCAGCGTCATGGGCACGAGAAAATGCACGGCAGCCTGGACGACCGGCGTCAGAATGACCCAGGTCGCCAGCATATTCTGGTCAAACAGGCGCAGCATATCGGCCACCAGGCCGAACGCCAGCAGTAATCCCACCACCAGACCCCATTGCGAGGCGAGTTGGCGCAATAACTTGCGCTGCTTGTAGGCAAAAGGCACGCCGCCCGGGTACATGAGCGAAAACGTCGTCAGTCCGAGCACCATCTCGCCCGGTCCGAATTGCTGGCCCCAGATCAGAACGGAAAGGTACAGACAGACCACGGCCAGCAGCGGATCAGTAACCGACTTGCCCAGGTCGAGCAGCGAGCTGGTGCCGGTTTTGATCCGGGTTTGGGTGCCCCTTAATGAGTGTGGTCGAAGATCAGCCATTTGTAGTGAAAGTGCGACAGGGGAGGTCTGGTTCGTCAGAATGCCGCCGGTTTGCTGATTTATCCCCCATGTGTTCGATTATCGGTCGAGTAAGATGTTTGAACGGTGATGAATTCAAGACCTGCACGTCAATTGTGGGTGATCGAACGAAGGACGGTTATGCATTTTTTCAAAACAACGCGATATTCCGGGCCAACCAGGGCTCGCAAGTCTTTCGGCTCCATGATGGCGGTAGCCGGTCTGGCCGCTGCAGTGCCCGTCGCTGCACAGGCACAGAACCTGGGCCTTCTCCAGCCAGAACAAGTCGAAGATGTGCTGACTTTCGAAGGCTCGGCTGAGCTGTTATATAACGATAACGTTTTTCTGTTGCCGGAAAATACCAATCCGCAGGCCATTTTTGGCGACAACAAACGTGCCGATTCGCAGCTCAATGCGTTGTTTGCGGTCAAATTCGATCGTGATGTGAGCCTGCAGCGCTTCACGCTGACCGGTAAGGTCAAGCCGGTCAAATACTTCAATTATTCGCAGTTCGACTACATCGGCTACGACCTGGGCGCCAACTGGGCGTGGGCCATCGGCCGGCCCTGGTTCGGTACCGTTGGCGCCAACTTCTCGCAAACCGCATCGACGTTTTCCGATGTGCGTCAGTCCGAGAAGAACCTGCAGCGCAACAACCGGGTCTATTTCACCGGCGGCATGCGCCTGACCCCGAGCTGGGCAATCATTGGCGGTATCGACCGCACCTCGCTGACCAACTCCACGGCGGCGCAGGAATCGTCCGATTACGATCTGACCGGCATTGAAGGCGGTATGCGCTATGCCCCGGGTACCGGTACCGAACTGGCTCTCGTCTATCGCAATTCCAACGGCGATTACCCGAACCGGCAGGTCGTTGATGCCGGCGGCGGCGTGCTCGGCACCAGCGTCGATAACGGTTACACGCAAAACGAAGTGTTACTGCGGGCGCAATACAAACCCGATGAAGATTCCCGTATCTTCGGTCAGGTGGGTCTGACCCGGCGCAGCTTCGACAATCTGCCCGAACGCGACTTCTCCGGCCCGACCGCACGCATTACCTATGATTTCCGGCCGGGCGGGCGCTTTTTCATGACCGCCGACCTGATTCGCGACATCGCCTCCGAAGAGGTTCTCACGTCCAACTACGTCGATACGCGTAAAGTTGCGTTGCGCCCCAGTTTCCGGCTCACCGGCAAAACCACGCTCACCGGCAACTTCAGCTATGCCAAGTTGTCCTATGAGGGCGATCCGGGTTTTGTCGCTGCCTCGGCACAGGTTCGCGAAGACGACATTACCGAATTTGGACTTTCACTTGAACTGCAATATTCGCGCAACATCACCTTCTCGGCCCGTATGGGCCGTCAGGAGCGCGATTCCAACCTGAACAACGTGAAGTACACGAACAACTATTTCGGTATCGGCGGCGGGATCAGATTCTGACGACGCCGGTCGAAATAGCGCAGGGCGTTTGACCACGGCCGGCGGTCGGCTTCAGCCTCCGTCGGCCGTCTCGTCTGGCTAAGATGCCCTGAACAAGCCGCCAGCGGTCGTTTGCCTGGCTCGATCGAAGTACCGCGTCCACCGGCTGCAGGATATGGCCGTTGTATTGCGACTTCAATCACAAGGTTATTCAGACTCGACCGCTATCATTTGCCAGTCAAATAAACGGATAGATACGCTGCGACCATGACCAAAACGTTTCCCCCCACAGTTTCTGTTGCGAGCCTCGCAACTGCCTCCAAAGCCTTGCATGGCCTTTTGCGCGCCCTCATGGCCCTGTTGGTGCTCAGTTTCGCCGCGCCTGCTGCGTGGGCCCAGGACCGGGTTGACTACAGCATCGGCCCTGGCGATGTCGTGCGTATTCAGGTTTTCCAGAATACCGATCTGACCGTTGAGGCCCGGGTTTCCGAGTCCGGCGTGATCTCCTATCCGCTGCTTGGCGTCATCAAGCTGGCCGGCTTGTCGCCGACCGACGCCGAGCGCCTGATTGCTACCCGCCTGAAGCGGGGCAACTTCCTGCAGAACCCGCAGGTGACCCTCAACGTGCTGCAGTTCCGCAGTCAGCAGGTGTCGGTGCTGGGTAATGTTGCCAAGCCGGGTCGCTATGCGCTAGAAACCACCGGCATGCGCCTGTCCGAAGTGTTGTCGATGGCTGGCGGCGTGACGCCTGAAGGTGCCGATTACGTCACCCTGATCACCGCCCGCAACGGCAAACAGCAGAAAATCGACATCGATCTGGTCGAAATGTTCGCCACCGGCGACACCAAGAAAGATCTGGCCTTGCAGGCTGGCGATGTGGTCTACGTGAACCGTGCGCCCATCTTCTATGTCTATGGTCAGGTGCAGCGTCCCGGCATGTACACGCTGGAGCGCGGCATGACGCTGGCCCAGGCCATCGCCAAGGGCGGCGGTCTGACCCTGCGCGGTACCGACCGTGGCGTGCGCGTGCATCGTCGTTATCAGGAGCGGACCGTACAAGTGCTCGAGCCGCGTCTGGACGATTCGATCAAGCCTGATGATCTGATCTTCGTGCGCGAAAGCATCTTCTGATTCCGGCCGGCCGGATGATCAAAAACGGCGCCTGCGGGCGCCGTTTTTTATGGCTGGGGCTTACCTGCCGATGGGCAGACCGGTGGTTTCAATCCAGCCCATCCAGTGCGCGAATAACAGCAGCAGGAACAGAAATACCGAAAAGCCGACCCGAAAAGTGAGCGCTCTGGCCATGTTGTGGGTGTTGCCCTTATCGCGGACGAGAAAAACCATTGCTGAAATCAGCGAACCGATAATCAGAATAAAGGCGACGAGAATAATCCACTTCAAGCTGGGCTCCGACTCGCGTTTTGACGCGCTGCATGGGTTTGAGCCCTTAAGTATGCACGGTCGGCCTACAATACCGCCTTGATCGAAATGAGTTCCTGAAAATGGCAGTTGAGCACCATCCCGCCGCAACCGATTCGGCGGGGTCGAAGCCCCGCGGACCCAGCGGCCGTAAAACTCTGTTGTTGCTGATAGCGGTTTGTGTGGCGCCGGTCGTGGCGTCCTACCTGGCCTACTACTTCATGCCGCCCGAAGGGCGGGTCAACTATGGTGAGCTGATCGACCCGCAGCAGACGGTGGTCGAGCTGTGGACGACGCCGTTGGCCGATACGCTGCCCGCGGGCGAAACCGAGCGGCTCGAGCTCGATACGCCGCTGGCGCCGGAGGTTGGCGCGCCGGCCAGCCCGGCTGCTGACGCGGCACCGACCCCTGGTGTGAGCCTCGAAGGCTGGCGTGGTCGCTGGTTGCTGGTGCTGATTGCGCCGGGCGCCTGCGACGCGGTCTGTCAGAACAATCTGTACAACATGCGCCAGGTGCGGCTGACCACTGGCCGCGACCGCGACCGGGTGCAGCGCCTCTGGCTTGTTACCGATTCGGTCATGCCGGACGCCGACCTGCTGGCCGAGCATGCCGGCCTGGTGGCGGCCCGCGTCGATCCGGCGGCTGCTGCCGCGATGTTCAGTGCCGCGCCCGGCCTGCAACTGAGCGATCACATTTTTGTTGTCGACCCGCTGGGCAACAGCATGATGCGTTTTCCGGCCGAACCGAATCCGTCACGCATGAAGAAAGACATCCAACGACTCCTGAAGGCATCCCGAATTGGCTGAAGCTGCACACTCCTCTCGTGACTCGTCGCTCGGATCGTCATCGGCAGGCAATGCCGTGTCGGCCCGGCGGCTGCGCTTGTATCGCCGCCTGTGCGCGCTGACGGTAGTGATCACACTTGGGTTGATCATGCTCGGTGCCGGGGTGCGCCTGACCGATGCCGGTCTGGGTTGCCCCGACTGGCCGGGCTGTTATGGGCAGCTGTCGCCGGCGCATGCGGCCGATCACATCGATGCGGCGGTTGCCGCTCAGGGCGGTGAGTTCGGCCCGGTCTCGATGGGCAAGGCCTGGCGCGAAATGATTCATCGCTACATCGCAATGGGGCTGGGGGTGTTGATCATCGGCCTGATGCTGCTGGGCTGGAAATGGCGGCGTGATCTGCCCGGTGGGCCATGGTTGGCGACCGTACTGGTCGGCGTGGTCATCCTGCAGGGCTTGTTCGGTAAATGGACAGTGACCTTGTTACTCAAGCCGGCCATAGTGACCGGGCATCTGCTCGGCGGCATGCTCACCCTGAGCCTGCTGGTCTGGCTCTGGCGCCGGACGGCGGCGGCCGCGGCAGCCCCGGCCAGTCCTGCGCAGCCGGTCAGCCCGGTGGGGCAGCGCTGGAGCCACCTGCGTCTGGCCTGCACGGTCGGCCTGGTCGCGCTGGTTCTGCAGATCTTCCTGGGCGGCTGGACCAGCACCAATTACGCAGCCCTGGCCTGCAACGATTTTCCGACCTGCCAGCAACAGTGGTGGCCCGATGCCGACTATGACCATGCTTTCCATCTGACTCGCGAGCTGGGCCAGTCGCCCGATGGGGATGCGCTGGGCTTGCCGGCGCTGACGGCCATTCATTTCACGCACCGGTTGGGCGCAATTGCCGTGACGGTGATCCTGCTGTGGCTGATTGTTGCCGCCTGGCGAGAGCGGGAGTTGCGCGGCTTGGCGACGATGTTGTTTGCCGCGCTGGTGTTGCAGATCGGGCTGGGCATCAGCAATGTGTTGTTCAGTCTGCCGCTGTCGGTAGCGGTCGCACACAATGGTGGGGCTGCTGTACTGCTGGCGGTGCTCGTAATGCTAAAATTGCGGGTTTGGCGCGGCTGAAGCTTGCCTGAAATGAGGCGGGCTTGATCGGGTCGCGGCCTGGCCCGGGCCCGCGGCACGCGGAACCCTCTTGATTCTGGCGGCATGACAGTCGGCTCGGGCTTCATCCGGGCGCAGATTGCGGCGCTACAAGCACAAGCGGCGGCTACAAGCGGCGCAACAGTAACGAAACACTTCGCGGCGGAAAACCTATGCAGAGTATCGGTGTGGAACAGGCTCATTGGCGGCACGTGCTGAAGCAGTATTACCTGCTGACCAAGCCGCGCATCGTCATGCTGGCCGTGTTCTGCTCGCTGATCGGCATGTTGCTGGCCTCGCACGAGCCGGTTTCGTGGCAAATCCTGATCTATGGCAACCTGGGCATTGGTCTGCTGGCGTCCGCCGGTTTCGCCTTCAACTGTCTGGTTGAGCGACGTCTGGACGCCAAGATGGCCCGCACCCGGGCTCGGCCACTGGCTCGCGGTGAAGTCAGCGCGGCCGGTACGCTGTTGTTTGCTGGCATGCTGGGCGGCATCGGCGCCTTTGTGCTGTCGTGGCAGGTCAATCAGCTGACCATGTGGCTGACCCTGGCCACCTTTGTCGGCTATGCGGTCATCTATACCGTGTTGCTCAAGCCGGCCACCTCACAGAACATCGTGATCGGCGGCGCTTCCGGCGCCATGCCGCCGGTGCTGGGCTGGGCGGCGGTGGCCAATGATGTGCCGATTCAGGCCATGATTCTCTTCCTCATCATCTTCGTCTGGACGCCGCCGCATTTCTGGGCGCTGGCGCTGTACCGGGTCGAAGACTATCGGCGCAGCGGTCTGCCCATGCTGCCCGTGACCCACGGCTCGAAATACACGCGGCTGAGCATTCTGCTCTACACCGTGATGCTGGTCGCCACCACCGTGCTGCCTTTTGCGCTGCAAATGAGCGGCTGGTTCTATCTGGTCAGTGCGCTGGCGCTGGGCGCGGTGTTTCTGGTTTACGCCTGGCTGCTCTGGCGCAATTACTCCGACGCCTTGTCGCGCAAGACGTTCAGCTATTCCATCTTTTATCTCTGTGCGCTGTTTGGCGCGATGCTGATCGATCATTACGTGGGTGTCTGAACGCCCGGCGCAGTCAAGCAGGCGTGATATGGCAATGGGAGCGATCGGCACGAATCGGTCAGCCCCATGCATAAACTCTTCCTAGAGAGGTTTTCCATGAATTTGAGTTCCAGCACTGGCCGGTTGCTATTGGCATGCCTGACGACGGTGGCGTTGACCCTGACGGCTTGCTCCGAAAAAGAAGCGCCGGTTGCGTTTACCTCAACCGACATCACCGGCGCTTCGTTTGCGCGCGAGATGAAGCTCACGGATCACAATGGCCAGGAGGTTTCGCTGGCAACCTACCGTGGCAAAGTCGTCGCGGTGTTTTTCGGCTTTACGCATTGCCCCGATGTCTGTCCGACCACCTTGCTGACGTTCAAGGCCGTGCGCGAGGCGCTTGGCCCCGATCTGGCCAAAGACTTGCAGGTCTTGTTTGTCACGGTCGACCCGGAGCGCGACACCCCGGAAGTGCTGGGTAAATATGTGCCGGCTTTCGATCCGAGCTTTGTGGGCTTATTCGGCTCGCTCGATCAGACCAAAGAGGTGGCGCGTGAGTTCAAGGTCTTCTACGCCAAGGTGCCGGGCACCATGGAAGGCTCTTATTCAATGGACCATACCGCAGCCACGTACGTGTTTGATCGCGACGGCAAGGTGCGCCTGATGGTGCGCCATGCGGCCTCGGTCGATGACATCGCCAGCGATATCAAGCAATTGATGTAAACGGCGCGCCCGCGCCGCGGTTCAGGCTTGGCTGAGGCTCAGCCAAGCTCAGGCTCC
>CAXBNM010000190.1:0-8851 GCA_963976885.1 uncultured Burkholderiaceae bacterium | reverse complement strand
CGTCGTACGAGATAGCCAGGGCGCAACGGCGTCTCATTCAGCTCGCGCTTGATGGGTCTGGTTGATGTAGCCCGTCCCGCTCGCTTGCCAGACGAGACATTCGCGGCCTCAGGATTCGTAAGCAATGTCTTCTCGTTATTCAGTGTTGCGCCGTATAAGCACCCGTCTTGCAGTGTACTAGCGAAGCGCGATCATTCACAGCCTGACCGTTCGATCAGACCGTCGTGACTTCCACTTGTGCACGATGTTGCTGCGCGCGCAGAATCCACCGCGCCGCTTTTTCGGCAATCATCAAGGTTGGCGAATTGGTGTTGCCACTGGTTATCGTCGGCATCACGCTGGCATCGACAACCCGCAAACCCTTGACGCCCCGCACCTGCAGATAAGGATCGACGACGGCGGTCGGGTCGTCGGCGCGCCCCATCTTCGCGGTGCCCACGGGATGGAAAATAGTGGTGGCAATATCACCTGCCAGCTTGGCCAACTCTTCATCAGACTGAAACTGCACACCCGGCTTCCACTCCTCGGGCTGATACTTCGCCAGCGCCGGCTGACTGACCACCGCCCGAACCTGACGCAGGCTTTGCGCCGCAATGTGTCGGTCCTCATCGGTACTCAGGTAGTTGGGCGCAATCGCCGGGGCTACGCCGGCATCGGGGGATACAATCCGCACCGATCCCCGGCTGCTCGGATTCAGGTTGCACACGCTGGCGGTGAACGCCGGGAAGGCATGCAAGTCCTCGCCGAACTTGTCCAGGCTGAGCGGCTGCACGTGGTATTCAAGATTGGCGTAGGGTTGCGACGGGTCAGATTTCGTGAAGGCGCCCAACTGACTGGGGGCCATGCTCATCGGCCCTGAACGCTTCCACAGATATTCCATGCCGATCATGGCCTTGCCCCACAGGCTGTTGGCCACCGTGTTGAGCGTGCGCACCCCTTGCACCTTGTAGACGGCGCGAATCTGCAGGTGATCCTGCAGATTGCCGCCGACCGCAGGTTGATCGAGCACCACCGGCACGCCGAGATCGTGCAAATGGTTTGCATCGCCAATGCCGGACAGTTGCAGAATCTGCGGTGAGCCGATGGCGCCTGCGGCAAGAATCACTTCGCTGCGCGCGGCGATGTCGAGCTTGCGCCCCTGATGCACGACTTGTGCGCCGGAGCACACCGGCTTGCCCTCGCCCTGGCGGAAGGTCAGCTTTTGCACATGCGCCTCGGTCCAGACCGTCAGATTGGGGCGCGCTTTGATCGGTTGCAAAAAGGCCTTGGCCGCATTCCAGCGCCAGCCCGATTTCTGATTCACCTCAAAGTAGCCAATGCCGGCGTTGTCACCACGATTGAAGTCGTCGGTGCGCTCTATGCCGGCTTGGACGGCCGCATCGGCAAAGGCTTCCAGAATGTCCCAGCGCAGGCGCTGTTTTTCCACACGCCACTCGCCGCCATGACCATGCAAGCGCCGAAACGCCTCATCACCCTGCAACGCCGCCGGCACATCTGCATCCATCCGGTAGTGATTTTCATGCGCCTTGAAATCCGGCAAGCAATTGGCCCAGCTCCAGTCCGCCAGGCCGGTGGCGGCCGCCCAGTTGTCGTAATCGCGCGCCTGGCCGCGCATGTAGATCATGCCGTTGATCGACGAGCAACCGCCCAGCGCCTTGCCGCGCGGGTAGCCCAGCCGACGACCGTTCAGACCGGCATCGGGTTCGGTCTGATACAACCAGTCGGTGCGCTTGTTGCCGATGCAATACAGGTAGCCGACGGGTATGTGAATCCACAGGTAGTTGTCTTTCTTGCCCGCTTCGAGCAACAAGACCTGCTTGGAGGGGTCAGCACTGAGCCGGTTGGCCAGCAGGCAACCGGCCGTGCCCGCACCTACGATGATGTAGTCAAATTCCGTAGCGCTCACAACAGCCCTCTCAGCGCGCCACAGGCATCGTGAATTCGGCCCCACCATCGATGCTTTCCGGCCAGCGCTGCATCACCGACTTCTGCTTGGTATAAAAGCGCACGCCCTCTTCGCCATAAGCGTGCATGTCGCCAAACAGACTCTTCTTCCAGCCACCAAAACCATGCCAGGCCATCGGCACCGGAATCGGCACATTGACCCCGACCATGCCAACCTGCACCCGGCGCGAGAATTCACGGGCCGCATTGCCGTCGCGGGTGAACAGACTGACGCCATTGCCGAACTCGTGAGCGTTGATCAATTCAATGCCCTCGGCAAAAGTCTTGACCCGCACGCATGACAACACCGGGCCGAAAATTTCTTCCCGATAGATTTTCATGTCGGGCGTGACATGGTCGAACAGGCTGCCGCCGATGAAGAAGCCTTCTTCATGGCCCGGCACCTTGAGGCCGCGACCATCGACCAGCAGCTTCGCCCCGGCCTCGACACCGGAGGCGATATAGCCGGTGACACGTTCGTGCGCCGCAGCGGTCACGATCGGCCCCATCTCGGCGTCCATCTCAAGGCCGTTCTTGACCTTCAACGTCTGCAAACGATCGACCAGCATCGGCACAATCTTGTCGGCCACATCACCCACCAGCGTGGCCACCGAGATGGCCATGCAGCGCTCGCCGGCCGACCCGTAGGCCGCTCCCATCAACGCATCGACCGTGCGCTCCAGATCGGCATCGGGCATCACCAGCATGTGGTTCTTGGCACCGCCCAGGGCCTGTACGCGCTTGCCGTGGCGGGCTCCGGTTTCGTAGATGTAGTTGGCAATCGGCGTGGAACCGACAAAGCTGACCGCATGAACATCGGGATGCTCAAGCAACGCATCGACGGCAACCTTGTCACCGTGGACAACGTTGAACACACCATCCGGGAAGCCCGCCTCCTTCATCAGATCGGCGTAGAGCAACGACACGCTCGGATCGGTGGGCGAAGGCTTGAGCACAAAGGTGTTGCCGGCCGCTATCGCCACCGGGAACATCCACATCGGCACCATCGCCGGGAAGTTGAACGGCGTGATACCGGCCACCACCCCCAGAGGCTGGCGCATCGTCCAGTTGTCGATGCCGGTAGACACCTGCTCGGTGAAGTCACCTTTGAGCAATTGCGGAATGCCGCAGGCAAACTCGACGATGTCGATGCCGCGCTCCACTTCGCCGCGCGCATCGGTGAATACCTTGCCATGTTCGAGCGTGATGGCGCGAGCCAGTTCATCCTTGTGCTCATTGAGCAGGCCAAGGAAGCGATTCATCATGCGGGCGCGGCGAATGGGCGGCATATCGGCCCAGGCCGGAAACGCCGCCTGAGCGGCAGCCACTGCGGCAGCAACCTGATCGGCATCGGCCAGACCAACCTGCCCGCTGACCGATCCGGTGGCGGGATTGTAGACATCCTGCTGGCGGCCACTGGTGTTGGCTGTCGGCTGGCCGTTGATATAGTGGTCTATGCGGGTAATCGTCATGGCAGGTCTCCTCAGATGTTGGCTTGTAGTCTAGCGGCGCCACTGGCATAAGATCCAATGAGTATTTGAGCCGAGCATTATTTGAATGGCTAATAAACCAAGCCGCCAGATTGATCTGAAAACCCTGCAATGTTTCGCCGCCGTGGCCGAATCGGGCAATGTCACGCGCGCCGCCGAAACCCTGCACATGACCCAGCCGGCGCTGAGCCTGCGTTTGCAGCAATTGAGCACGCAAACCGATCTCAAGCTCTTTACCCGGTCGCCGCGCGGGCTCGACCTGACCCCGGACGGCCTGACGTTCCATGTGAAGGCCATGCGCGTGCTCAATGCCGCCGCCGAACTGCAGCGCAGCGTGCAACAGATGCAAGGTCAGATTCGTGGCAAGTTGCGTATCGGCACGGTCATCGATCCGGAATTCACCCGATTAGGGGCCTTCCTGAGTGGGCTGGTCGAGGCTGCGCCGATGCTCGAGAAGGCCTTGATGCACGGCATCAGCGGCAACGTACCGGAATGGATCCTGCGCGACGAAGTCGATGCCGGCTTCTATCTGGGCGAGTTGCCGACGCCTCCCGGCGGCGGCAGCGAGTCCATGTTCACGCAAAAACACCTGACCGATTTCTCGTATTCGGTGATCGCGCCACCGGGCTGGGAAGGCCGGGTAATGGGCCGCAGCTGGGCCGAGATCGCGGCGCTGCCCTGGGTGGGCACCGTGCCGGCGTCCGTGCATCGCCGCTTGCTCGATGCGGTCTACGCCCCGCTGGGCGTGCAGCCCAATTACGTCGCCATGGTCGATCAGGAAAGCTCGATGCTGGCGATGGTCCGCTCGGGGGTCGGCCTGAGTCTGAGCCGCGATTCCGTCGCCTTGACCGAAAAGCGCCGCCACGGCGTCGTCGTCAACGATCTGCTGGACATCCCCTGCTCGCTCAGTTTCATTGCGCTGGCCCGGCGCAGTGAGGAGCCAGGCATTGCCTGTGCGCTGGAAGTGCTGACTGACATCTGGCCCGACGCCGCCTACTGAGGCCAGACGCGCCGCGCGACGAGGCACCGGCGCGCCCCTACACGGGCAACGCCGTCGTGTCCTTCAGGTCTTCCATCACGAAGCTGGCCGAAATATCGGCAATGGGCACGCGCGCAATCAGTTGCTGATAGAAGCGATCGTAGTCCTGCACATTGGCCACGCGCACCCGCAGCACGTAATCGAGATCGCCGCTCATCCGGTGCGCACCGACAATCTCGGGCATCCCGGCCACCGCTTCGCGAAACTTCAGCAACCACTGCGGATTGTGCTCATTGGTGCGCACCAGCACCACGACCGATAAGGCCAGCCCGAGCGCCTGCGGATCGAGCAAGGCCACCCGCTTGCGGATGACGCCGGCCTCCTCGAGTTGCTTGACCCGCCGCCAGCATGCATTACGCGACAAATGCACGGTTTCGGCCAGGGCTTCGACGCTGATTGCGGCGTCTTGCTGCAGCACCGCCAGGATGCGGCGGTCAATAATGTCGATGGATTTAGTCATTGTCGGGAATTTATCCCAATATGCACCAACACTGACAATATTTTGGGAACAAATCTGCCTTCCAACTACGCATACTCATCTCAATTGCCAACAAAGTTGAGATAAACGCCATGTCCGCCAGTACATCCGCAGGAAAATCTCCCGCCATCAAGCCCGGCTTCATCGCCCGGACCTTTCTCGAGCACCCCGCCACGGTGAACGAAACCTACTTTGAGCACATGTGTTTTGCGCTCCGTTTTTTCCGCAAGCTGTTTGTCGCCAGCGGCGCCGCGTTGATTCATGCGCTGATCCCCTCGCTGTGCAAAACCACCGCCAGCCGGGCGGTCCGCGAGATGTTTGCCGTCATCGACAAGCGTGGCTGAGCCGGGCTCGATTGCATATATTTAAGCTGTCAAACAGTTAGTTTTATCCGGTTCTTCCTGTGAGTGACAAGGGCTACAGTGTGGCTCTGGCATGCGGCCTCTTGTAGCCCGCGCTGTCAGCGGCCACCGCCCGTTGCGGTGCAGTTTTCAATGCACACACTCACCATGAAACGAATTCTCCTTTTCCTCGGTACCAACCTCGCCATCCTGGTGGTGTTGAGCGTGACGATGCGTCTGCTCGGGGTGGACAGCTATCTGGCCGCGCAAGGCGGCGGCCTGAACCTGGGCAGTCTGCTGGTGTTTGCAGCGGTGCTCGGTTTTGGCGGCTCGTTCATCTCGCTGGCCATTTCCAAATGGATGGCCAAGCGCTCGACGGGCGCGCAGGTAATTACCGACCCGGCCACCAGTACCGAACTGTGGCCGAGCAAGCCGGCATTCCGGTGCCTGAGGTAGCGATCTATCCGTCGCCGGAGGTCAACGCCTTTGCCACCGGCCCGAGCAAGCGCAATTCACTGGTGGCGGTCAGCACCGGGCTGCTTGAAAACATGAGCCGCCAGGAAGCCGAAGCGGTGCTCGCTCATGAAATCAGTCACGTCGCCAATGGCGACATGGTCACGCTGACCCTGATTCAGGGCGTGGTCAATACCTTCGTGATCTTCATGGCTCGCGTCATCGGCAGCGTTGTCGACCGCGTCGTGTTCAAGAACGAAAACGGTCATGGCCCGGCGTTCTGGATCACCACCATTGTTGCCGAACTGGTGCTCGGTGTGCTGGCCAGCATCATCGTGATGTGGTTCAGTCGTCAGCGGGAGTTCCGGGCCGACGCCGGCGCTGCGGCTCTGGTGGGTCGGGATGGCATGGTTGCCGCGTTGCAGCGCCTGAAGGGCAATCACGGCACCAGCGACCTGCCCGACCAGATGAACGCGCTGGGCATCAGCGGTGGTGTCAGCGACGGCCTGAAGGCCTTGTTCATGTCGCACCCGCCGGCTCAGGACTGACGGGCCGCCGTTTCGCGCAACAACTCGTTGATGCGGCGCGGGTTGGCCTTGCCCTGGGTGGCCTTCATCACCTGCCCGACCAGCGCATTGAGCGCTTTGTCCTTGCCGGCATTGAATTGCTCAACCGATTTCGGATTGGCGGCAATCACTTCGTCAATCGCCGCCTGCAGGGCCGAGTCATCATTGATCTGGCGCAGCCCGCTGCTGTCGATCAGGCTGTCGAGCGCGGCCAGCGCAGCGGCCATATCGGTTTGCCCACCGGGACCGCCTTGTTCCCACAGGCGCGCGAACAAGTCTTTGGCAGCCTTGCCCGAGATGGTGCCATCGGCAATGCGCACCACCAGCGCAGCCAGCGGGGCCGGACCGACCGGCGCCTGCGCAAAGCTCAGCTCATCGCGATTGGCGGCGGCCGACAAATCACTCATGATCCAGTTGGCGGCCTGCTTGGCATGGCCGGCCGCCCCCTCGGGCGTCGTGGCCAGGGCGGCAACAACGGCCTCGAAATAAGCGGCCAGATCACGCGAGGCTGTCAGCAACTCGGCATCGGTGGCGGGCAGGCCAAGGTCTTGCATGAAGCGGTCCCGCATGGCCCCGGGCAACTCGGGCATTTCCTGACGCACCTGTTCGATCCAGGCCGGCTCAATCACCAGCGGCGGCAGGTCGGGATCAGGAAAATAGCGATAGTCCTGCGCATCTTCCTTGGAGCGCATCGAGCGCGTCTCATCACGATCGGGATCGTAGAGACGGGTTTCCTGCACGACCCGACCGCCATCTTCGATCAGTTCGATCTGGCGCCGGATTTCAAATTCAATGGCCCGCTCCATGAAGCGGAACGAGTTCAGGTTCTTGATTTCGCAGCGCGTGCCGAGCGGCTCGCCGGTGCGCCGCACCGACACGTTGGCGTCGCAGCGAAACGACCCTTCCTGCATGTTGCCGTCACAGATGCCGAGCCAGACCACCAGGGCATGCAAGGTGCGTGCGTAGGCAACCGCTTCGGCCGATGAGTACAACTCGGGTTCGGTCACGATTTCGAGCAACGGCGTACCGGCCCGGTTCAGGTCGATGCCCGAGGCGCCGGCGAAATCTTCGTGCAGCGATTTGCCGGCATCTTCTTCGAGATGCGCACGGGTCAGATTCAGCGTTTTGAGCGTGGCGCCGCCATTACCGGGCACCGCAAACGACACCTGGCCGCCGAGCACGACCGGAATTTCGAACTGACTGATCTGATAGCCCTTGGGCAGATCAGGATAGAAATAATTCTTGCGCGCAAAAACCGAGCGCGGCGACACGGTGGCGCCAATGGCCAGCCCGAATCGAATCGCGCAGGCCACGGCCTGGCGGTTCAGTACCGGCAACACGCCGGGCAACGCCAGATCAACGACACTGGCCTGCCGGTTCGGTTCGGCACCGAACGCGGTCGAGGCGCCGGAAAAGATTTTGGATTTCGTAGCGAGCTGGGCATGGGTTTCCATGCCGATAACAACTTCCCAGACCATGGAACTTACCGCCGGATATCGGCACAACGGCCGGTTTTGGGATTGAACATCACAGGCCAGGCTTTGTCATATGCGCCTGGCGTGCAGAATTTGGCGCAGCCGGCATGGGCCAGCGTGACTCGGCGCGGATCGCCCCACATCAGCAACTTGCAGCCCGAGCCATTGAGCGCAAGCAACTCGACCGAAGGCGCGGTTTTGGTTTGCCGGAACTGCGCCGATTCGAAGCGGCAGGTGCCACGGCGCGGAATGACGATGCGCCAGTCGAGCGTGGAGACCCGTCCGTTGTCGACCCGCACGGTGGCGTCTTCGACATAGCCGTCATGTTCGGTCTGCTTGCACTGACCGACCATTGAAATAGCCCCTTTAACGGCCGGCGCGCGCCCTTGCCGGCCGAGATCGACCGTAGCGCCGCCCGGTGTTCTGGTGCCGGTGCCTGCCGGCGCTGGCTTGTGGAACACACCCGGGACCGAGCACGCGGCCAGGGTGAACGCCAGCGCGATCAACAGCAGCCATCGTCCGAACTTCGTTGCGGTGTGTTGCGTTTGCCTCGTGCTCATGCCTGCTCCTTGGGAACGCGCAGATGCCAGTCGGTCACCTGCTGGTACTGGTGGGCCACATTAAGCAACCGTGCTTCATCAAAATAGTTGCCGATGATCTGCAAACCGATGGGATGGTTGTCAGCGTCGAAGCCGGCCGGCACCGAAATACCCGGCAAGCCAGCCAGCGAGGCGGGCAAGGTATAGACATCGGCCAGATAGTTCTGCACCGGGTCGTTGGTACGCTCGCCCAGGCGCCAGGCCGTGGTCGGCGACACCGGGCCGGCAATTACGTCGACCTTGTTGAAGCAGGCGGCGAACTCGTCGGCAATGCGCCGACGCAGGCGCTGCGCCTTCAGGTAGTAAGCGTCGTAATAGCCGTGCGACAACACGTAAGCGCCAATCAGAATCCGGCGTTTGACTTCGGCGCCGAAGCCTTGCGAGCGGGTATTGCGGTAGAACGAATCGAGGTCATCGTATTGCTCGGCCCGAAAGCCATAGCGCACGCCGTCAAAGCGCGACAGAT
>CAXBNM010000189.1:0-8908 GCA_963976885.1 uncultured Burkholderiaceae bacterium | reverse complement strand
CGAAGGCATGCAGTTCGATCGCGGCTATCTGTCGCCTTACTTCATCAACACCCCAGACCGGCAGATAGCGGTTCTTGAAGAACCGTACGTGCTGCTCCATGACAAGAAGATCAGCAATATTCGCGACTTGCTGCCGGTACTGGAAAAGGTTGCCAAGACCAGCCGCCCATTGCTGATTCTGGCCGAAGATGTGGATAACGATGCGCTCGCCACCCTGGTGGTGAACAATATTCGCGGCATCCTGAAAACCTGTGCGGTAAAGGCACCGGGTTTCGGTGATCGTCGCAAGGCCATGCTTGAAGACATTGCAATCCTGACCGGCGGCCAGGTCGTTTCGGAAGAAACCGGCATGACCCTGGAAGCGGTGGAACTGACTGACCTTGGCGCCTGCAAGCGCATTGAAGTCAGCAAGGAAAACACCACCCTCATTGATGGGGCCGGTAACACCGATGCCATCGAGCAGCGCGTCAAAGCCATTCGCGCCCAGATCGCGGACGTCACCAGCGACTACGACCGCGAGAAGCTTGAAGAGCGGGTTGCCAAACTTGCCGGTGGTGTGGCGGTGATCAAGGTCGGTGCCGCAACCGAAATGGAAATGAAAGAGAAAAAGGCCCGGGTCGAAGATGCATTGCATGCGACCCGCGCGGCGGTGGAAGAAGGCATTGTTGCCGGCGGCGGCGTGGCCTTGTTGCGGGCGCGGGCTCAGATCAAGGTGCAAGGTGCCAATCCGGACCAGGAGGCCGGCATCAAGATCGTGATGCGGGCCGTTGAAGAGCCCTTGCGCCAGATTGCCGCCAACTCCGGTGATGAACCCAGTGTGGTGGTGGCCCGGGTGCTGGCCGGCAAAGGTGACTTCGGTTACAACGCGGCCAATGGCGAATACGGAGATCTGGTCGCACAAGGCGTCGTCGATCCGACCAAGGTTGCGCGCACCGCGCTGCAAAATGCAGCTTCGATCGCCGGGCTGATGTTGACCACCGACGCGATGGTTGGCGAACTGCCGGACGATCAGGCGGGCGGCGGCATGCCCAACATGGGCGGCATGGGTGGAATGGGTGGCATGGGTATGTAAACCCTCCTCCTTATCTGCAAGCCCTTCTCAACTCAAGGACATCTCCATGACTATTTCAATGTATCAGGCCAGCGTCCCGCGACTGGCGCACGCTTTGCGCAACTTGTCAGCACTGCTCGAAAAGGCCAGTGCTCACGTCGAAGCCAACAAACTCGACGAAGCGGCCCTCACCGAATTCCGCTTGTTTCCGGACATGTTTCATTTGCGCCGTCAGGTGCAGATAGCCTGCGACACTGCCAAAGGCCTGGTCGCCCGACTGGCCGGCGTTGAGGTACCAACCCATGACGACAATGAAGTCACGTTGGCAGAGCTGCAGCAACGCATTGCCAGAACCATTGCCTTTGTCGAAAGCTTCAAGCCCGAGCAGATTGACGGCACCGAAGACAAGGACATCGTGACCCGGCGCGGCGACAAGGAAACGCATTACAAGGGGCTGGCCTTTCTGCTCGGCCATGCCTTGCCCAATGTGCATTTCCATATCACCACCGCATACAACATCTTGCGCCATAACGGCGTGGCCGTTGGCAAGCGGGATTTTCTGGGCACTATTCAGTAAGGCTTCAGGTGCCGGGGCGGCGCAGGCTACCCGGCACCCGATAACGCCATGATCGAATCGCGCAAGACCGCGGTCACGGCGCTATCGTAGGCCGAGTGACCGGCCTTGGGCACGACGATCAATCGGATCGACGGGACCGAGTCGGCGAACTGACGGGCCCCACTGAGCGGGCACACCCAGTCGGCCTCACCATGCACCATCACGACAGGCATCGTTGCCAGCGCCCCCGGATTGAACAGTAGCTGTCCGTGCGTCAAAAACGTCTTGTGCGCCCAATAGTGAAGATAGATTCGGGCCCGTTGCATCATCGCCGGGTCAATGCCGGTCAGCGTCATGGCCGGTAGCGACTCCGGTTCCGCGCCCTCCAGGCCCTCTTCAAGCACCCACACAGCATAGGTGGCCAGCAACTGATCGGCACGCGCGCTCGACTGACTGAGCCGGTACCAGGCAGCGATCGGGTCAGCGCGGTCTGTCGGCGGCAAAGCCCCCAGAAACGCGTCATGCCGCTCGGGCAGCAAGCGGGCGCGGGTCTCGAGAATCCACCGGGTCTGCCAATCATGACGGTTGGACAGACCGGACAACACCACACCGGAACATGCCACCGGATGCGTTTGCGCATACAAGACAGCCAGGCAAGCGCCCCACGACACCCCAAAAACCAGCCATCGATCGATGCCCAGCATTTGGCGCAACTGCTCGATATCGGCGATCAGATCGGCCGTTGTGTTGGCCGTGGTTGCGCCGGCCGGGGTCGATTCACCACTGCCACGCTGGTCAAACATGATGACCCGGTGCCGGCGCGGATCGAAAAAGCTCAGATGCCGGGCGTTGGAGCCCGACCCCGGACCGCCGTGCAGAACAAGCACAGGCATCGCATCGACCTGACCGAAGCTTCGCCAGCTGATCGCGTGCGCCTCGCCCACCCCGAGCATGCCGGAAGACAAAGGCACATCGAGCCACTCTGCTGGCGTCTGTTTGTTGATCATGGGTCTTCCAATTGAGGGCGCGTTTCAGCATACCTCGGGAGCCGGCGAACAACACCAGAACCGGCGCAAACAAAACACCCCAAAGCCTGACGGCTGGTGCGATAATCGGCGCTTGATCGGCACCGTCACCGCGCGGCCGAATGGCCAAGGAGGCCTTATGAGCAAGTCACAAGATTCCAAACGGGAAAAGAAGAAAGAACCCCTGAAAACCCCGCAGGAGAAAAAGCAAGCCAAGCGCGACAAGAAAAACGCCTGACGCGCCAGCGGCGGCTGGCATTTGCGGTTGATCGGCTGCCACGTAAGCGCGGCGGCCGGATAAGCCATTGGCTGGCGGGTCGCTATTTTTCTGACGCCGACTGCGCGGCCAAACCATTGCGAACCGCCTTGAGCATCGCATCCGATCGCTTTGCATCGGTGAATACACGCGATAACAACAAGCCGCCCACCATCGCGCTGGTGGCAAACATGGCCTCTTCATCCCCGGCGTCCAGCGCGCTGGCAACCCGCGTAATCAGACGCTCGATATAGCGCTCCATCACCTGGCGATCGGGCTCATCGGCGCGCGCCACATCGGAGGCCAGCGCCGCCACCGCGCAACCGTTCTTGCGCGAATCCCGGTGTGCGCGACTCAGATACCCCCGAATGAAAGCAGCCGGGTTGGCTTGTCCGGCGTTGGCCGCTCGTGACGCCGCCGAGCCGTCTATCAGGTGATGGAGCGCTATATCGAGCGGTCTATCAGCGCCCGCTCCAGCGCGAGCGTAAGCAGCTCGGCACGCGACTCGAAGTGACCGTAAAACCCACCATGCGTGAGATTCACGCTGCGCATCAACTGCGCCACGCTTATCGACTCCAGCCCGGCCTCACGAATCTGGCTGGCTGCGGCCTGCAGGATGCGTTCACGATTCTGCGCCTTCTCGCTCTGGGAATGTCCCATGGGGTATCTCAAAAGAACTTGGATGATATTCTGGATTGTATGTATCATTCAGCAGCATTGCAATCATCATCCAGAATTTCCCTCAAGCTGAACCCTCTTAACCATGAATCCGCATCCATTTGACGAAGCCATCCGGCTTGAACCCGACGGCAATGGCGCGCTGACCGGCCACACCCACCCCGCTTACGCGAACATGATCGGCCCCTTCGGTGGTGTCACCGCCGCAACCTTGCTCAATGCCGCCCTCACCCATGCCGACCGTCTGGGCGACCCCGTTGCGCTGACCGTCAACTATGCCGGACCGGTTGCCGATGGCCCGTTCACCATCGAAGCCACCCCGGTGCGTACCAACCGATCGACCCAGCACTGGTCGATGGTGCTCAGGCAGAACGAGCAAGTCGTCACCACCGCAACGGCGGTTTTTGCCGTGCGCCGCGACACCTGGCTATCCACCGAAGCCGGCGCGCCCAGTGCGCCGCCGGCTCAGCAAGTGCCGGTCACCACGCACGGTTCCATTGCCGCCTGGACCGCCCACTATGAAATGCGCTTTGTACGCGGAGCGCTGTTCGACAAAACCCCGGCCGATGAACGCGACTCGGTCAGCACGCTCTGGATTCGCGACGAGCCGCCGCGCCCGCTGGACTTCGCCGCACTGGCGGCGCTGGGTGATGCCTTCTTTCCACGCATCATGGTCCGCAGGCCCAAGCGCGTGCCCTTTGGCACTGTGTCGATCACCACTTACTTTCATGCCGATGCCGCCCTGTTGAGCGCGCAAGGCGTCGAACCCATGCTTGGCACCGCCCGCGCCAGTCACTTTGGCCGTGGCTTTCACGATCAGACCGCCGAACTCTGGGGTGTTGACGGCGCCTTGCTGGCCACCAGTCACCAGATCGCTTACTTCAAAGAATAGTTGCATGAACGCTGCCGCTCAGTCCCGCCCTGACATCCACCGCTTGCAGCAAGGACCGATTCTCTCGACCTTGCTGCGCCTGGCCGTGCCCAGTGTTCTGGCCATGGCGATGCAGGTGCTGGTCAGCATTGCCGAGACCATCTATATCGGTCGTTTGGGCATTACGCCACTGGCAGCAATGGCATTGGTCTTCCCGTTTCTGATGCTCTCGCAGCAGTTGTCGGCCGGCGCGATGGGCGGCGGCGTATCGTCGGCAGTCAGTCGTGCACTGGGCGCATCCAACCATGAACGCGCTACCGCGCTCGCGTTTCATGCGCTTGCCATCGGCAGTCTGCTCGGCATTCTGTACACGGCTCTGATGCTGCTGTTCGGCCCGGCGTTCTACCGCCTGCTTGGCGGTCAGGGTGAGGTGCTCGAAACCGCCATTCAGTATTCGTCAGTGTTGTTCTTCTCCGCCTTCTTTCTGTGGCTGAGCAACTCGCTGGCCTCGATCTTGCGCGGCACCGGCAATATGCAGATTCCGTCGCTCGGCATTCTGGTCGCTTCGGTGTTGCAAATCGCGCTCGGCGCACTGCTTACTTTTGGCGCCGGCCCGGTGCCGGCGATGGGCATGATCGGCGTGGCCATCGCCACCATCGTGGCCAACGCGGCCAGCGTCACTTTCTTTGCCTGGTATCTGATCCGCGGCCCGTCACGGCTCAAACTTCAGTTGCGCGGCGTCAAACTGCAGCGCGAGATGTTCCTCGACATTCTGAAGGTGGGCGCGCTCTCGATGATCTCGCCCTTGCAATCGGTTCTCACGGTTCTCATTCTGACCGGCTTCGTAGCCAGACTCGGCGAGTTGCCGCTGGCCGGCTACGCCATCGGCCAACGCCTGGAGTTCTTGCTGATTCCAATCTCGTTCGGCATCGGCGTGGCCGCGTTGCCAATGGTCGGCATGGCCATCGGCGCCGGCAACGTCTCCCGGGCCCGCCGCGTCGCCTGGACCGCAGGTGCGACCTCGGCCTTCAATCTTGCCCTGATCGGTCTCGCCGTATTCATTGCGCCAGACCTGTGGGCCGGCATGTTCACCACAGACGAGGCCGTGCTGGCCTACGCCCGGCAGTTCCTGCAAATTGCCGGCCCCGCCTTTCCCTTCTTCGGGCTTGGCATGACCTTGTATTTCGCGTCCCAGGGATCGGGCAAGATGCTTGGCCCGGTGATTGCCGGTACCGTGCGTCTGGGCCTGGTTGTCGCCGTTGGCGCCTGGCTGGGCTCTACGCAAGCAAGCTCGGGGCAATACTTCGCGCTGATTGCCGCGGCAATGGTGGTCTACGGTTTCTCGGTCGTCACTGCCGTCAAACTTACCCGATGGGCGCCGCGGCTGCCGGTGGCGCGCTGATCGATGGGTTGAACAGAGCTCTGCAGCGGGCAATGACTCGCCGAGCCGCAGCCAACAATTCGAGAACGAGAGAACACGCGTAACCGATGCGCGTGGGCAGCTCGGTCTTGACGCCATTTCTCCAGCACACCGAATTGAAGATGATCAACGCCTTTGAGTGACTGGGTAATTTCGCCACCGACATGGCAGAACCTGACCTCATCGAAGAGATCGAAATTGCCGTAATTGTATGGATAGCAGTCACTGACAATCGCCCCATTGGGCGCCCATGCAACGCCTTCGGCTACCGAACTGTTGCCGTTGGCGCCAACGGGCAAACTCCTGGCAACACCATTGGTCCAGATTTTGCCGACAGCGGACCTGGTGTCGCCAGAGCGGGCCTCGTCACTCAGGACGCGCCTGCGGTTTGACCAGCAACATGTGAACATCACTGATTGCGCGCTCGATGAAGCCGGCTTCGCAATAGCACAGATAGAACTCCCACATCCGCACGAACGACTCCGAATAACCCAACGCCCGAACGCGCTCAATGTTGGCCTGAAAGGCAACGAGCCAACAACGCAAGGTAGTGGCATAGTGCGGGCCAATATCTTCGAGCTGATGCAGACGCAAGTCGGTGACCCGGGCAACCGAAGCACTGATAGCGCTCACCGAGGGGATGCAACTGCCGGGGAAAATATAGCGTTGAATGAAGTCGACCGAAGTCCTGGCCGCTTCGTAGCGATGATCGGCAATCGTGATCGCCTGCAACAACATCTGGCCGTCAGGCTTGAGCAAGTCACTGCACTGACGAAAGTAGCTGTCGTAGTACGCATGGCCGACCGCCTCAATCATTTCAATCGAAACCAGCTTGTCGAACTGACCTTTGAGATCGCGGTAGTCCGTCTGCAACAACTCAATACGATCGGCCAGCCCGGCCTCGGCAACCTTGCGTTGCGCAAAGGCGAACTGGTTTGGCGAGATGGTTGTGGTGGTGACATGGCATCCGTAGTGGCGCGCCGCATGGATGGCAAAGCCGCCCCAGCCCGTGCCGATTTCAAGCACCCGGTCACCAGGTTTGAGATCCAGCTTGCGACAGATGCTGTCGAGTTTGGCGAGCGAGGCCTGCTCGAGCGACATCTCCGGACGACTGAAGACGGCGCTCGAATACATCATGGTCGGATCGAGAAACAACTCGAAGAATTCATTGCCCAGGTCGTAATGCGCTTCGATATTGCGCCGACTGCCGGTCCGAGTGTTGCGAGCCATCCAGTGCAGCGATTTGCGCATCGGGGCACCAAACCGCGCGAACCCCGATTCCATCCCATCAAGCACGTCGCGGTTCTGCAGCAAGATACGCATCAGGCCGGTGAGATCATCCACCCGCCAATAGCCGGCCATGAATGCCTCACCGGCGCCAATGGAACCACCGAACGCAATCTCACTGTAAAAGCGCGAATCGAGCACCTGAACCCGCACGCTGCACGGACACCGTTTCGTGATGCGGCCATAGGTTTCCGCGCTGGCACCATCGGCAATGACGATCTGACCGTGTTCCAGCCCGGCAAGCGCACGTTTGACACCTTTGATCGCCAGCCGATCGAGCATGCCGGCACCGGTACTTGTCAGCGCGCCACCGCTTGTTGGGGTATGCGTCGTGGCCTGAGTATGCGTCGAGGTCTGAACCAGCGTTCGGTTCATGACGGCGTGGCCGGATGATCGTGCAGGGGTATGCGTTTGAGCCATAACTTCAGAGCCTCCCAATGGATAGCGATAACAACCTGTAAGGTCATGAACGGGTAGCGCAACAACGTTTTGGCCAACTGCGCACCGGTAATCGGTGCGCGCCTCAGCCTCAGGCTCGCGTCAAACACCTTTTGTCTGTCGCTGCTCTGGCCGGCCACATCCCATAAACCCATATGAACATCAACTGCGTCACCCGGCACCGAGAAACGCCAGTCGTACTCGAGACTCATCGGCATGAAAGGCGACACATGAAAAACCTTCTGGCTCTGGTAGCGCAACTGTTGCCCCGACTGCCCCGGCAAGGCCTGATCAAGCACATAACAATGTCGCTCACCCCAGGGCGTGTTGTTGACCTCGGCCACCACACACTCAACGGTCTGGCCGTCTGGTGCAAAACAATAGAAAAAGCTCACCGGATTGAAGCAATGGCCAAAGTAACGCAGGTGTGTCAGCAATCGGATCGGCCCTTGCAGACGACGCCCTGTTTGCGCGGCGACCAGCTCGCGTAGCGATTGGTCCAGGCTCTGCGCCGGGTCGCCAAGATGATCGGCGCGATCGAAGCGGGCCAGTGCGCGCCGCCGGGTCGACCAGAACCAGCGCCCACCGAAGACCGTATCCAGTTCAGACAGATCCAGGTACATCAGAAACAGCGGGTACCGGAACTGGTGCTGGCGCGGCGCAAAGCGCCGGTGGCTAAGCCACCCGCAGTAAATCGCGCTGTTCATGCGTCGCCTTGTCAAATTCGTGCAATGCCTTCAGGGCGCTGACGACCCCATCTTCGTGAAACCCGAAGCCCCAATACGCGCCACAGAAGAAGGTGCGATTGATGCCGCAAACCATCGCATGTCGTTGTTGCGCCGCGACCGAAGCGCGGGTGTAAAGCGGATGCTCGTAGCTGATGCGCTTGATGACTTTTGCCGGATCGATCTGGTCCGCGCTGTTCAGAGACACACAATAGGTGTGGCGCGATTCAAGCCCTTGCAGCATGTTCATGTTGTAGGTCAGTGTTGCGCCTGGCGTCGTCTCTGGCTCGCAGGCCTGGCGCACCTGATAATTCCAGGCAGCCCAGGCTCGGCGCGTACGCGGCAGTACGGTTGCATCGGTATGCAGCACCGCTTCGTTGGGTTGAAAGGCAAAGGCCCCAAGCACCTCTCGCTCCAGCGCTGAAGGGTCGGCCAGCATGCCGAGCGCCTGATCGGCATGACAGGCCATGAACACATGATCAAAGCACTCGGCCTGCACGCCCCGAGCCTTGACCATCACACCCTCAGGCAGGCGCCGCACTGATTCCACCGGACAGTTGAGGCGGATGCGGTCACGAAACGGCGCGGTGAGCGCTTCGAC
>CAXBNM010000188.1:0-8950 GCA_963976885.1 uncultured Burkholderiaceae bacterium | reverse complement strand
GGAGGGCGAGCCGATTCAGCGCCGCGACGTGGCCCGGCTGGCGCAGTTTGATGCCTTGTTCATTCGCGAGACGACCTCGATTCGCAACCATACCTATCGCTTTGCACAGCGCGCCCGTGCCGAGGGCATGCCGGTGATCGACGATCCGGTATCGATGATTCGCTGTACCAACAAGATTTACCTGTGGGAGCGGCTGCAGCAGGCCGGCGTGGCCACGCCGCTGACCCGGGTGGTGCGCAAGGGGGCGTCGATGGAGCCGGTGGCGCAGGAGCTGGGTTTTCCTCTGGTGCTGAAGGTACCCGATGGCTCGTTCAGCCGGGGCGTGCGCAAGGCCGCCAATGCGCAGGAACTGAAAGAGATCAGCGATTCATTCTTTGCCGACTCGGCGCTGGTGCTGGCGCAGCAGTACCTGCCCACCAGTTTCGACTGGCGGGTCGGTGTGCTCGATGGTGAGCCGCTCTATGTGTGTCAGTACCGAATGGCGCGCAATCACTGGCAGATCGTCAATCACCGTCCCGACGGCAAGGCCGTCGAGGGTGGCTTCAAGACGATGGCGCTGGCCGAGGCACCGCCCGAGGTCGTCGATCTGGCCGTGCGGGCATCGCGTCTGATCGGCGACGGACTGTATGGCGTTGATCTGAAGCAGACCGACGAAGGCGTGGTCGTCATTGAAATCAACGACAACCCGAATCTCGATCATGGCATCGAGGACGCGGTCAGCCGCGATGAACTCTGGACCCGTCTTACCGGCTGGTTCACGAGCCGTTTGCGGCGTTAGGGCAGGGCCTGCTCAGGGTTTTGGCGCAGGCCGAAGTGGCGCGAACTCAGCTGGTGTGATGGTTTCGTGTTCGAGTAACAAGGCAACGCCGGCACTCAAGTCTTCCTTGCGCGCCGACAACAATGTTCTGGCCTTCTCATACGCTTCGTTGACGAGAGCACGTATCGCAAGATCGATTTCTCTGGCGGTCGCCTCTGAGTAGTCTTTCTGTTTGACCGACAACATGTTCTCACCAAGATAGGTTGTGCCATCGCGCTCAAGTACCGATTGGCCCAGGGTGTGATTCATGCCGTAGGCGGTAACCATCCTTCTGGCAATATCGGTGACCTTGGCCAGGTCATCGGCGGCACCCGTCGACATCGAGCCAAAACTCAGTTCTTCCGCGGCTCGGCCGGCCATCATCACAACCATCCGATCCTTGAGTTCAGGTTCTGTTATCAGAAAGCGGTCTTCGATCGGGCGTTGCATCGTATAACCCAGTGAACCGATGCTGCGCGGGATGATGGAGACTTTGTGCACAGGATCGGAGCCGGGGAGCGAGGCGGCGGCCAACGCGTGGCCCATTTCATGCCAGGCAACGCGTTGTCGCTCGTGCGGGTTCATGAGTCGTCCGGGACGTTCGGCACCGGCCACTATTCGCTCGATCGCTGCGGTGAAATCGTCCAGCCCGACGGTGTCGGCGTTGCGTCGGGTCGCGACAATGGCGGCCTCGTTGACAAGATTGGCCAGGTCGGCACCGGAGAACCCCGGGGTCATCGCCGCAATCTGATCAACCGGCAGATTCTGGGCGGTGGGAATGCGACGCAAGTGGACTTCAAGCACGGCCTGGCGGCCGCGTTTGTCGGGTCGGTCAATGACGATCCGGCGATCAAAGCGACCCGCTCGCAGCAGCGCCGGATCGAGCACTTCCGGTCGGTTGGTTGCCGCCAACAGAACAATGCCGTCACTCGGATCGAATCCGTCCAGTTCGGCGAGCAACTGATTCAGCGTCTGTTCCTTTTCATCGTGGCCGCCACCCATCGCGCCGGCACCTCGTGCCTTGCCCAGTGAGTCCAGCTCATCGATGAACACGATGCAAGGCGCTACCCTGGCAGCCTGCTCGAAGAGATCGCGGACGCGGGCTGCACCAACGCCAACAAACATTTCGACGAATTCCGAGCCGGATATCGAGAAGAACGGGACACCCGCCTGGCCAGCTACTGCGCGCGCCAGCAAGGTCTTTCCGCAACCCGGTGGCCCGACCAGCAAGATGCCTTTGGGAATGTGCGCGCCCAGTCTGCTGTAGTGCGTTCTTTCCGTGAGGAATGACACGACCTCCAGCAACTCGGACTTGGCTTCGTCTACGCCGGCAACATCATCGAAAGTGACGCCGGTGGCTTTCTCTACATACACGCGCGCTTTGGAGCGGCCGACATTCATCAGTCCACCCATGCCCTGACGGGAGGCAAAGCGGCGGATCACGAACAGCCACAGGCCCACAAGAACGAGCGCCGGCATGACCCAGGAAAGCAGATCCCTGAGCCAGGTCTGTTCCTGCATCGCCGTATATTGCACGCCGTGCTTGTCCAGTTCGTCGGCGATGTCTTTCCCGACGCGCTGTACGACGAAATTCGGCCTGGCATCGACGGGGGTCTTGAACTGCCCGCGCAGCAGCGTCTCTCCGACTTGAACGTTGGCAATCTGCCCTTCGGTCAGTCGCTGACGAAACTCGCTGTAGCTCATTTCCAGAACCTGACCACTCTGAAACCAGGCTTGGATAAGGAGAACGAGCATCCACGCCAGCACGAAGTAACCGAGATTGATGTGGGCGGATGAGATCTTTGGTGGCTTTGATTTGGGCATGGCTTCAGTGTACGACCGTCGGCCGGCTACCGAATTGACGGGCGTCAATTGATTCGCCCTCAATCGCCCGCCCCGATACCGCGCAGCACGATTCGAAGGTTTGCGGTATCAGGTCTTGCGGGATCAGCTCTTGCGGCGGCGCGGGCGGTACAGCACAAACGACAAGTCATCGGGTTTGCTTGGCTCGTCGGGCTGCGCAACCCGCATGCGCTGGCTCAGAAATGCATGCAGACTGTCGCCGGTGCTGGCGATGGGGCCGGTGCGAATGAGATTGATGATCTCTTCGGCGCGGGCGTTGTCGAACAGACCATCGCTGGCGAGCACGACGGTGTCGTGGGCGGCCAGTTGGATCGGCGAGCCCACATCGACCGACATGCCATCCATGCCCACCAGATTCGACACGATATGACGCATCGGGTGCGTAATGGCTTCCTGCTCATTGATGAGCCCGGCATGTTCGGCGTAGCCGATCGGCGAATGGAACATGGTTTTGAGTTTCAGTTTGCCGCGTTGGCCGGTCACCAGGCAGCCCGAGTCGCCGGTATGAAAAGTGCGTAGCTCGCGCCCGCTGATTTCCACGACAACCAGCGTCGTGGCTGCACCCACGCCCATTGCCAGAATGCGCTGATGCGCCAGCTCGAAGGCGTCGAGAATGCGCGGGCGCATTGATTCGCCCTCGGGCGCTTCATGCAGGGTTTCGGCCAGCGCTTCGATGGCCAGCCGCGAGGCTTCGTCGCCACGCGGCGCGCCGCCGACGCCGTCGGCAACGGCCAATACGCATTGCTCGGGTGAAAGCTCGAAGGCGGCGACGCAATCTTCGTTGACCTGCTTGAGCGGCGAGGCCTGCGCATGCAGCTGTACCTGGCCGGCGCCGCAGTCACCGCTGGTACGGGTACTTTCGGCACTGTTGTACAAGAGGTAGTCGTTGGTGGCCATCTCAGTCGTCCCAGCGCAGGGTTTCCAGGTGCCGCTTGAGGTGGCCGGCGTGGCGGAAGCGCTTGCTGATGAGGGTGCGTTTGAGACCGAGACAAATCTGTTTGACCTGCGCCGGCTGGCGCGCGTAGTGGCGCCGGCCGCCCAGCATGTCGTAAAAGAGGCGGATCAGATCAAGCACATCGTTCTGAATGCTCAGCGACTTGCGCTGGCGGTGATGAAAGATATCGATCAGTTTGATTTCAAAGCCGAGGCCAGAGCGGCGCACGATGATGTTGCCGGCGTGCAGATCGCCGTGATATTCGCGATGCTGATGCACGGGTTCAAGCGCAGTGGCCAGCGCGTACAACACATGCAAGGCCTCGAACATCGTGAGCCGCCGGCTGGGCTGGGCGGCCAGAAACTCGGCCAGCACCTGACCGTCCACGAACTCGGAAATCAGCATCGTGACCGGCTGCTCGTCAACCTCGAAGGCTTCGTGGGTGATGTATTGAATCAAGGCGCCGCAGTGGCGCAACTCGTGCAGCTTCTTGGCGGTTTTACGGGCCACCCGGTTGCCCGGATTGCGTGCGGGCAGAAACACCTTGGCGGCGCGTTCGATGGAGGTGGCGCGCTCTTTGACGAGGTAGACCTCGCTTTCCCAGCCTTCGCCAAGTCGGCGGACGATTTCGTAGCGCTCGGCCAGTAACTGGCCTTCAGGGAAATCGAAGGACCGGATGCTCATGCCGGCGCGAGCGCTGCGCGAGTCCGGTCCATGGGGGCGTCAGTGGGTGACGGAGCTGGGCACAACGGCGTCGAACGCCTTTTGCAAACGACCGACCGTGCGTTCGATGTTGTGCAGTTTGTCCAGACCGAACAAGCCGATGCGGAAGGTTTGAAAGTCTTCGGGTTCATTGCAGCGCAGCGGTACACCGGCGGCAATCTGCAGGCCTTGCGACGTCAGTTTGCTGCCCGTCTGGATTTGCGGGTCTTCGGTGTAGCAGACCACAACGCCGGGGGCTTCAAAGCCGGGGGCGGCAACGCTGACAAAACCACGATCGGCGAGCAGGGCGCGTACCTGTTTGCCCAGTTCGAGTTGCTCTTGCATGACCTTGTCGGTGCCGTAGGTTACGGTTTCGGCCATGACGTCACGCAGCATGCGCAGCGCATCGGTGGGCATGGTGGCGTGATAGGCGTGACCACCGCCTTCGTAGGCTTCCATGATTTGCAGCCACTTGCGCAGATCGCAGGCGTAGCTGGTGCTCTGGGTTTGCTCGATGCGCTCACGGGCGGTTTTGCCAAGCATGACCAGCGCGCAGCACGGTGAGGAGCTCCAGCCTTTTTGCGGTGCGCTGATCAGAATGTCGACACCGGTATCGACCATGTTCACCCAGACCGTTCCCGAGGCGATGCAGTCGAGCACGAACATGCCACCATGCTCGTGCACGGCGTCGGCTACCTGGCGCATGTAGTCGCGCGGCAGCATCATGCCCGAGGAGGTTTCTACGTGGGGGGCAAAAACCACATCGGGCTTTTCGGTGCGAATGGCCTTGACGACCTCTTCAATGGGCGCCGGTGCAAACGGAGCTTGTTTGCCGGGGCCGGTGGGGCGTGCCATCAGCACGGTTTCGTGGGCAGGAATGCCGCCCATTTCGAAGATCTGCGTCCAGCGAAAACTGAACCAGCCGTTGCGGATGACCAGCACTTTTTTACCGGTGGCGAACTGGCGGGCGACCGATTCCATGCCGTAGGTGCCACTGCCCGGCACGACGATGGCGCTGTGCGCGTGGTAAACGCTCTTGAGCGTTGCGCTGATGTCGGTCATGACCTGTTGAAACTGGCGCGACATGTGATTGACGGCGCGATCAGTGAAAACGACGGAATATTCGAGCAGTCCGTCCGGGTCGACGTTGGGAAGTAGTCCTGGCATTAGGGTCTCCGCCGCGAAGCGATTGGGGCGTCAGATTAACACGACGGGCCAATGGCGGGCGTAATGACGATACGCCTCAGGGGGCCTTGGCGGCGGTGCCGGCGGCTTGTCTGGCGCCTCTGATGCGGGTCAGGGCAGGGCGTGCGGTTGACGCTACAGCACGCAGGCTACCGAGACCACGGCGGTGCCGCCGAGCAGCCGGGTTTGCAGGCTGATTCCGGTGTCGTGCTGGCCCGCGGCAAGAGCGCGCATCACGAGCCGCGTGTCGTTGGCCTGCAGGCCGGTGTCGAGTTGATCGACCGGGTAGGACAGACCGAGGCCGAGCGCCTTGACGCAGGCCTCCTTGCGCGTCCAGGCGGTCAGGAAGGCAGTAGTGATGGCGGTGTCATCGGCACCGGCCTCGACGAGGTCGGTCAATGTGCGTTGTTCGGCGGCGGTCATGATGTTGCGCGCCATCGAGCGCATTTCCTGAATGTCGAAGGGCTTGATCAGTTCGATGTCGGCACCAATGGGCCGACCTGGCCGAATCGCGAGCAAGGCCAGGTGCTGGCTGTGCGACAGACTGAACTGCACGATCTGCCCGCCGTCGTTGCCCGGTTGCAGGCTTGGTTTGCCCCAAGCGTTGTGATCGAACTGCAGTTGCGCCGGCGTCTGACCGGTGCAGGCGGCCAGCTGCGCGCGCATGAACAGGTGCGCATGGCGGTAGCGCGCCTGCAGTGAGGCGGTGACGAAACGGTCTGCGCGTGCCGCTTCATCGGCGCTGAGCCAGTTAGTGTTGAACGACGCCGGTAGCGGGGTGTCGAGGTCGAGCAAGGCGAGCCGCCCGCCGGCGGGCACCAGCGGAGCCAGCAACATCGAATGTGCTGAGGCGCGCGGTGGCCCTGACGGCGGGGGGGCGGACATTGGCCCCGGCTAGCCCTGACGCGACCCGAACAATCGGCCGAAGAAGCCGCGCCGTGCGGCGGTGGTCGGTTCCGTTGCGTTGTCCTCGTGGCCGGGCTCGGTGGCAGCATCGGCCGCGCCAGCTTCGCCAAAGTAACTGAGGGCCAGTTGCCGTAACGAGCCGAACACCATCAGGCGCGGGTTGCCCCGATGGCCCGATTCGGTTTCGATGCGATCCATCACTTGCATCGCCTGCAGCGAGGTGCCGCCCATATCGAAGAAGTTATCGTCTCGCTCGATCTGATTGCCACTGTCCAGGCCAAGAACCGCTGCCCAGATGGCAGCGAGGCGGTCTTCTGCTTCGGTGCGCGAATCATCGGCCGAGTCCGGCAGTGGCCGGGTTGGCGGTGCGTCGATGACGGTGGCATCGGCAACGTCGTTGTCGTGTGGCTTGAAAGTCGGCGCTTCTTTGGGTTTGTCTGCAAGGTCAGGCATTGGCAGCGTGGCACCCGGCAGCAGGTCGGTACTGGTATCGAGAGTGGTTTGGGTATCGGCGAACGCGATGTCGGCGGCCAGCGTCGGCTGGTCGAGCGTGTCCTCGAAGGCGGCAACCGGCGTAAAGTCGGTCACGGTTCGGGTCGCGGCGTCTGGCGCCGGCTGGCCTGCTGTTTGCGGCGCCAGTTCACGGCCGGGCGACTTCTGCGTTGGCGGGCTGACCGTGCCCGGCGCCAGGGTGGCCGGGGCCAGCGTCGAAGCCGGGGTGGTGAGCGGCGCCGTTGCCGGTGCGCGCGCGGCACCCGCCGGGCCGCTGGCGGGCGGCGTGTGCATGCGCGACAACAAGCGGGCGATGGTCATGTCGGGATGACGGGCCAAGGCACGCAGCAGATTGGAAAAGCGCCGCCGCAACGCACGGGCGGTATCGCGCCGGTACAAGTCAGTGTTGTAGGTGATGCCGCCCTTGAGCCCGTCGTTGCCATCGAGCAGCCACAGGCCGAGATCTTCGGTGGCACCGCGCTGGAACACCGGAATATTGCTGTGTTCCAGTTCGCCCCAGTGATTGGTTCGTTCGCGCGCGTCCTGAAACGAGAACAACACCTGATAATCGAGGCGGCCGGCGTCGTCGACTTCGGTGGCCAGTCGTTCGAAGGGCACGCTCTGATTGGCCAGAATGTCGATCACCTCATGGCGGACATGATTGAGCCAGTCGGTAAACGGCAACTCGGGCTGCGGACGCAGACGCAGCGGCAACATGTTGTTGAAGAACCCGGTGAGCGCTTCAAATTCTGGTTTCTCGCGGCCCCGCATTGGCATGCCGATCACGATCTGCTTGTCGGTGGCCATATCGCTCATCAGCAACGAGTAGGCAGCCAGCATCAGCATGTTCAGCGTGGTGCCGGTGCGGCTGGCCAATTCGCGCAGGCGCTGCGCCAGGCCTTCGGAAACATCAATCCAGACCGTTTCGCCTTCGCCCGTCCGTTGACCCGAGCGGGCCGAGTCGGCGGGCAGGGGTTTGGGTTTCGGTTGCGCCGCCAGTCGTTCGATCCAGAAGTCGATTTGCCGGCGGGCGGCCGGGCTGCTCAGGAACTGCTGTTGCCAGTGCGCAAAATCAATGTAGCTGACCGGCAGCGGCGGCGCGCTCTGTCCATTGCCCTGACAGGCATGGGCCATCTCTTCATACAACACATCGAAGGACCAGCCATCCCAGACTAGGTGATGCGCCATGAAGAAGAACACATGCTCGTCTGCGGCCAGGCGGATCATCGCACCGCGGAACAAGGGCCCTGCGCTCAGATCGAAGGTTTGCGCAATCAGCGCATCGAGTTTGCGATGCAGCGTGATTTCCCGGCGGGCGGGCTCAACCTCGCTCAGATCGGTAAGCTGCATGCGGACCGGGACGCTGTCGAGCACCTTCTGCTGCGGGCGCCCGTCAAGGTCGTGAATCACGGTGCGCAGGCTGGGTTGACGAGCCACCACCGTGGCCAGGGCCTGGGTGAAACGTTCAAGGTCGATCGGGCCGCGCAGCCGGTGTGCCGACGGCACGTTGTAGATGACCCGGCCCGGTGTCATTTGTTCGACAAACAACACGCGTTGCTGCATCGGCGTGAGTGGGCCGAATTGCTGATCGGGGTTGACGACGACGGCCTGGTTCTCGAAGCTGGCGGCGGTGTCGGCAACCGGGCCCTCACCATGCTGCAACGGCGCAATGCGCGCAACCAGTTGCGCGGCCGTTGGCGCCTCGAAGATGGTGCGCATCGGCAGCGTCAAGCTCAGAACTTCGTTGAGCCGGCTGATGACTCGCGCCGCCAGAATCGAATGGTTGCCAGCACGGTGTGTTCGAGTTCGCTGTCGGCGGCGACATGGTCACCGCCGGCCGCTGCCGTGCCAAAGTCTGCCGGATCGGGCAGCGCGTGGCGATTGACTTTGCCGTTGTTGAGCAAAGGCACCGCATCAATCGACACGAAGTGTTGCGGCACCATGTAGTCGGGCAGCGTGCGCCGCAGGTGGTCGCGCAACTCGGTGTCGTTGACCGGTCCGCCGACCAGGTAGGCAATGAGGCGGACGTCATCGGCCTGGCGGGCGCGGGTGACGACGACGGCCTGGCGTAT
>CAXBNM010000187.1:0-8967 GCA_963976885.1 uncultured Burkholderiaceae bacterium | reverse complement strand
CCTTCCAGATGGCCCCCCTTGAGCAGCACCCAGGCCTGCGCCGGGCCCATCAGCTGGCGCAGGCGCTCGGCCGTGCCATGCATGGCCTGCAGCGACTCCGGCGCGGGCTCGCCCAGCAGCACACCGGCTTCGGGCAGATTGGGGGTGATGACCGTGGCCAGTGGCAACAACTCGCTGATCAGTGCTGCGGTCGCGTCGGCAGCCAGCAAGGCATCGCCGCTCTTGGCGACCATGACCGGATCGAGCACGATCGGAATACCGGGTGCCAGCTCGGCCAGCCGCGCGGCCACCGTGCGCACCAGTTCGGCCGAACCCAGCATGCCGATCTTGACCGCACTGATCGCCACGTCGGCGAACAAGGTGTCGAGTTGCCCGGCGACGAAGGCGGGCTCAACGAGCGACACGCCGGTAACGGCGCGCGTGTTCTGCGCCGTCAACGCCACGACGACGCCGCAACCATAGGCACCGTGGGCACTGAAGGCCTTGAGATCCGCAAAAACGCCGGCGCCCCCCGAAGGGTCGACACCGGCGATACTGACTACGTTAGGAATTGGGGATTGAGTATTTGCATTCATCCCGGTGTTTTACCACCGATCGCGCGAACTCCACCGACGCTGGTGACGACGCTCGTTGCGATGGGCGTCACGACGACCCTCGCGATAACCTTCGCGGTAGGCGCGCTCTTCACGATAGAGGCGGCGCTCGCTGCGCCAGTGATGCAATCGAGGCGGCCGGGGCGGGCTCCAGATCGGCGGCCCGAAGATGATCGTCGGTTCGCGATAACCATGACGGCCACCACCATGGGCCAGTTGCGAGCCGACCACGGCGCCGACTACGCCGCCAACGATGGCACCGTCCTGGCCCCCGAAACGTTGGCCGGCCATGGCCCCGATGCCGGCACCGAACAAGGTTCCAACGGCCTGGTCGTTAGCCACGGCCGGACTCTGCACAGCCATGCCAGTGACCACCAGCAAGCTGCCAAGCAGCATCGCCACCAGACGTGACATGCCGGACCGGGGCGCAACACGGGCCGACCGGTTGAATTCGAGTTGCGTCTCCATGCGCTTTTCCATGACTATTGCCTCAAGCTTCGTTGGTGATGACTATTGAACGCCTATCCGGGCATTCGGTCATGCAGGTTGCTCCACCATATGTAAGTACTTGTAACAGACAATCCAATCTGTCCATTCTCGGCGAGCAGGCAGCAGCGCCTCGCCGGCAAGCCGACAGGCATAGGTGTCACAGGAGTCAGCGCCGGTTCAAATGGCGCGGCAAGAATCAGCTCGCCGCGTCGGGAGCCTTCTTCATCCAGCGATTGATCTGCCGGAAGATCCAGGCGCGTGGTTCTTCTGCACCAGTTCTTACAAACTGCAAAGCCCGCGGATCGCGCAAATACTCCTGCTGCACGCGCATGGCTTCTTCAGAGCCCACAAAAAGGATATGGTCGCCCGGCTTCAACTCGACATCGGGACCCGGCAACAGCGTTTGTTCGCCGCGTCGATCGAGCATCAGTGCGGCCGCATTGATCATCTGGTCGGCCCGGCTCGGGTGGCGCAACAGATGACTAATGGCCAGGCGGTCGCCCTGCCCCTGAAAAAAGGCACCGAACATGCCCGGCTGCATGATGTCGCAGGTGAACTTCCAGGCCCGGGGCGCGCCGCTGCCCACATTGTCCTGAATGAGTTCAATGGTCTTGGAAGCAAAGGCGCCACCCTGCGCACGCACCTGCGAGATGAAGCGCCCCAGCATTGGCGTTTTGATGATCTGCAGCGTTTCATGGACGACGAGATCGGCCTGCACGAAGCGCAGATCGGCCCGGGCGGTTTCGATAAGTACCTGATCGGCCACATGATTTTGCCGAATAACGACGAACAGACCGGGATTGATCCGGCGCGCCAGCGTGACGACACCGAGATTGGTGGCATCGCTGTCGGTGCCGGCAACCACGACCGCAGCACGCTCGATGCCGGCTTCACGCAACTGGCCCTCGGAGTTGTCGCCAACCAGCAGCCGTTCGTCACCATCGTCGCCGATGACCGAATCGATGGCCTTCCATTTGATGCCGGCCTGGTCGAGCACTCGCGACAACGCATGGCCAAAGCGACCAAACCCCACCAGCACCCAGGGGCCGGTCGGGATATTGACGCGTTCCGGACAGGCCGAGCCTGGCGCATCGGTCAACCACTCTTCGAGCCGCAAGACCTCCGGGGCGGCCAGATCGAGCGCGACGTTGGTGGCAAAGGTGTCGAACGGATTGATCACCGAGACGCCGCCAAACGAGCCGAGATTGACCTGAGCCACATGGGACTTGACCCGGGCCACCACCCGCAAATCGGGATTGAGGGTGCGCGCGCCAATGGCAATCGCCTGATTGGCGGTGTCGTCGCCGGCCAGCGCCATCAGCCCGAGGCAATTCGCGTTCTGAATGCCGGCGTCCACCAGTACATTCGGCAGACGGGCATCTTCGCAAAGCACCATCGGTGGGTTCGCGAACTCGACCAACTCGATCCGCGAGGTGCGATCTTCGGCCGGATCGAGGATGACCGTGCGATTGCCGATCCGGTCCAGTGCCTGGGCCAGCGCGGTGGCGCTCTGGCCCGCCCCGGCGATGATGAAAAACGGCTCGGACAGGCCGCGCACGCGCCAGGCAAAAATGGTGCGAGCCACGGTAGCGCCGAAAGTCTTGTCATTGATGAGCGTGAAAACCGAACCCAGTGCATAGGTCCAGCCGATCACCGACAGGTAAATACTGATGATGACCCAGAGCCGTTGCGCATCGGTAAACGGATGCGGTACCTCGCCAAAACCGATGGTGGTGGCGGTGTAGCTCATCACGTAAAACGCATGAAAGAAGCTCAGCTTGCTCGGCGTGCCGTCCGGATCCATGCCCGGCATCAGCGTGAGGCCGCCCACCGAAACGCCGTACACAAACAACAGGCACAGCATCGGAGCCCGCATGTGGCGCATCACCAGATGGAGAAGATCGCTCATGTCAGGCTCCTGTCAGCCCCGCCGCCACTTACCGGCCCTGACGCAGGGTTTCGCCAATCAGCAGCGTCACTGACACGATATTGGCAACCAGCGCGCCGCCGGAAAGCGAAACGATGGTGGACATGGTTTCGCCATCCATGGGCTGACCGCTGATGTGCACGTGCGAGACCCAGACGATCGAGGCGGCAAACAACTGGAACACCGCCACCAGACTGGTGGCCAGATGGGTAGTGCCCAGTTGGGTCCGATCGCCAAACTTGAGCACTGTGGCGATCAGGTTAACCAGAACGGTCGCGAACAATTCGCCGGGGTGATGGAAATCGGGCTGATCGATTTCACCCAGAAAAAACCCGAAGTTCAGAGTGCACGCGAAAATGATGAAAAAACCAAAAACAACCTTCTCGAGGTTCATTGCGACGCATGTCCGTGATGGCGGTCAATCAATCATTATCGCCCGTGCGGCGCCGGTCGGCCAATCGAGACGCCATCGTGGCGACACTATTGCCATCATTTGCCTGATTTGCGACGCTGTGAGTGCCGTCGGGCCCATGGGCCGCATGAGCGTCGGCCATGCTTGCTAGAATCACGGGCTTCTCTCCCAAGATTTCACAAGAGTCCAAGCCATGGATGTCGAGCAGGCCCGCTTCAATATGATTGAACAGCAGGTACGTCCCTGGGATGTACTGGATCAGGACGTGCTCGACTCACTGATGGTGGTCAAGCGCGAGTTGTTCGTGCCGCCGGCCTATCGGGAACTGGCTTTCGCCGATCTGGAAATCCCGCTCAACATCGACGGGCTGGAGACGGGAGAATTCATGCTGCCGCCGCGGGTCGAGGCCCGGCTGCTGCAGGCGCTCGATGTGCAACCGCATGAATCGGTCATCGAAGTGGGTGCCGGTTCCGGCTACATGGCCGCCCTGCTCGCCCACCGCGCGCGCCACGTCACCACGCTCGAACTGAACGAAGAACTGGCCGCCTTCGCACGCGCCAATCTCACGGCCGCCGGCGTCAGCCGGGTCGATGTCGTACGCCGCAATGGCGCGGAACTGATTGACGACACCAATACGCTGACCGATGTCCTGGTCTTGTCGGGCACGGTTGAAATCCTGCCCGAGGCTCTGATCAACCGGCTCAACCCGGGCGGTCGCCTGATTGCCATCGTCGGGGTCGAGCCGGTGCTGACCGCCGAATTGGTCACCATGAGCCCGACCCGGCAAGTCCTGCGCAAAAAGCTGTTCGAGACATCGGCCAAGCCTCTGGTCGGATTTCCCCGCCGCGAGCGCTTCACGTTCTGAGGTCTACATTGCCCCGCTTCGCCGTTGCTCCAATGCCATGAAAGTACTTGGCGTTCATGAACTGGCCGGTATGCTCAACAATACCGACGCACAGCCAATAACCGTCCTCGATGTTCGAGAGCCCTGGGAGCTTGAAATAGCCCCTTTCAAGGGCAGTTTGAACATCGCAATGGGGGATATTCCGGCTCGCTGGCAAGAAATTCCTGATAACCACCCGATTGTCTGTCTCTGTCATCACGGCATGAGAAGCATGCAAGTTGCGGCTTTTCTTGAGCGATCGGGTCTTGAGAATGTCTTTAATCTGACTGGTGGCATTGATGCCTGGGCGCGTCAAATCGACCCTGATTGTGCGACCTACTGAACAACTCCAAGGAAACCTGATGTCGACCTTCCCCCAAATGGCAAGACTGTCCGGCCGCATTCTGATCGGTTCGGCGCTGACGGGCCTGCTGTCCCAGGCAAGCGCCTATTCACTGATCGACGCCTACCAGGACGCCCTTGGCAATGATGCCGAACTGGCCAGTGCGCGAGCCAGCCTGGAAGCCGACCGGCAACTGATCCCGCTGGCCCGCTCACGCACGCTGCCCAGTGCAGGCGCCAGTGCCGAAATTGCCCGTGAGTTCTATAGCCCAGATCCGGGCTCGAGCAGCAACTTCACGAGCCAGACCTACGGCGTTTCGTTGTCCTACCCGATCTACAGCCCTGTCGACCGCGTCGCCGTCGATCAGAGCCAGTTGCAGGTCCAGGCCAGCGAGGCCCGCCTGCTCAGCGCTCAGCAAGACCTGGTGCTGCGCGTGGCCGAGGCGTATTTCAATGTGCTCGCCGCCGAAAACAACTACGAAACCACGCAGGCCGAGAAAACGGCCATTGCCGAACAGCTGGCAGCGGCCAAGCGCAACTTCGAGGTTGGTACCGCCACCATTACCGACCAGCAGGAAGCGCAGGCCCGGTTCGATCTGGCCGTCGCCCAGGAAGTGGCCGCGCAGAACCAGCTTGAGGTGCAACGCGCCGCGCTGCAACTGCTTACGGGCCAGCCGGTTCCCGCACTGGCCGACCTGAGCACCAATGTCGAACTGAAAGGGCCGCAACCGGCCGTCGAATCGGCCTGGACGCAACAAGCCCGCCAGGACAACCTGACCGTGCAACAAGCCGCGCTGGGCGCCGAAGTCGCGCGCCGCGAAATCGATCGCCAGCGCTATGCCGGTCGGCCGACCCTGAGCGCGGTCGGCAGCGTCGGACACGCCCGCAACCCCAGTTCCAGCCTGAGTGGCTACAACATCAATTCGGCCTCGGTCGGCTTGCAACTGGCCGTTCCGCTATATACGGGTGGCGCCATACAGGCCGGTATCCGCCAGGCTGCAGCCTCGCTCGACCAGATTCAGGCCGATCTTGAAGTGGCCCGCCGGCAGGCTGAACAAGCGGCCCGCACCTCGTACCTCGGTCTGATCAGTGGTCTGGGCCAGGTCCGGGCGCTGGAAGCGGCCGAAAAATCAAGCAAACTGGCGCTCGATTCCAACCGCCTCGGCTACCGGGTTGGCGTGCGCATCAATATTGACGTACTCAATGCGCAGCAGCAGTTGTTCTCGACGCAGCGCGATCTGGCCCGCGCCCGCTACGACGTGCTGGTCAATGGCTTGCGCCTGCAGGCGACGGCAGCCACCCTGGACGAGGAAGATCTGCGCGAATTGTCAGCGCTGCTGGCGCCGCGCACCAAGGTAACCAAGCCCGACGCCCCCGAGCCCAAGCCCCTGAGCAAAAAGAAGAAGTAACACCCGGCGCTGTTCAGTCGCGCGCCAGCCAGGGCGCGACGGCAGCGAGGGTATTGGCGGTCGCTCCGCGATGGCTGGCGGCAAAGGCCAGCGCCGCCTGCTGCATCTGCCCCAGCCCGGCCCCATCGGCCAGCAGGGCCAGCGCCGCCGCAACGGCCGCATCCGCGTCCTGCACCTGGCGCGCGGCTCCGACGCTCAGTGCCTGGGTTGCCGGCAATTCAAAGTTATAAGTCGACGGGCCGAGCACGACCGGCGCCCCGCAGGCACAGGCTTCAATCAGGTTCTGGCCGCCAAAGGCAAGCAGGCTGCCGCCCATGATGACCACATCGGCCATTGCATACCAAGCCGGCATCTCACCCATCGAGTCGCCCAGCACAAGCCCCGCACCGGCCTCGGCGCGCGTGGCGGGCTGATCGAACGCAGCCCTATCCACCAGACCCAGACCGGTTTGTTCCATCTGCGCGCGTACCTGGGCAAAGCGTTGCGGATGACGCGGCACGATCACCAATATCGGCCGATTGCCGGCCTCCTCTTTCGGCTGCAGGTTCTGCCAGGCGCGCAGCACCAACGCTTCTTCACCCTCACGGCTGCTGGCCAGCACCACGACCGGGCGGCCGATCCGGTGCCGCCAGCTGGCCCCCAGTTCGAGCAGCGCGGCCCGCGGCAAGACGTCGAACTTCAGATTACCAGCGACCTGCACATTGACCGGCCCCAGGCGCCGCATCCGCGCCGCATCCTGATCGTTTTGCGCCAGCACCAGCGACAGTCCGCCAAGCGCCGGCGCCAGCAGCGACCGGTAGGCCAGCCCGCGGGCCAGCGATTTGTCTGACAGCCGCGCATTGACGATGACCAGAGGCACGCCGGCTGCCGCCGACTCGTGCACCAGGTTCGGCCACAACTCGGTTTCCAGGATCAGCCCCAGCACCGGTCGGTAACGGCCCAGAAAACCCCGTACGAAGGCCGGCAGATCGTAAGGCAGATAAGCCTGCGTCACGCGCGGACTATAGGGTTCGACGTAGAGTTCGCGCCCGGTCTCGCGGCCGGTCGGCGTCATGTGTGTCAGCAACAGGTGATGCTGCGGATAGCGCTCAAGCAAGGCCTCGACAAGCGGTTGCGCGGCGCGGGTTTCGCCGACCGAGACCGCATGAATCCAGATGACTGGCGCCGGATCGGGGTTGGGCTGGCCACGGCCAAAACGCTCGGCCCAGTGCCGCCGGTAGGCGGGCTGACGGCGCCCGCGCCAGAGCAGATAAAGCATGGCGAACGGCGTGCCGGCCAGCCAGGCCAGGCTGTAAATGGCGCGGGCCAGACCGGCGCGCCAGGGCGCCACGGCGGCCGGCGTGGCCGACGCGGTGGCCGGTGCGGATTGGGTAGTTGAATCGCTCATGACGCGTTGGCGAGCAATTGCTCGATCGTGGTCAACACCTCATCGGCTTGCGGCCACTGGCCGGGCTGGCCCAGGCTGCGTGCGTGCGCCGACCAATACGGGCCGTAGCGGGCCGCCTCGGTGGCGGCAAACAGTGCAACCACCGGCCGATCCAGCGCGGCCGCCAGATGTGTCAAACCGGTGTCAACGCCAACCACCGCCTCTGCGCGGGCGAGCAGGCCGGCCAACGCGCCCAGATCGAGTGCAGGCAACACGGTGCCATGACCGGCCTGGGCGCTCAAATCGTGGGCCGCCTGGCGTTCGGCCTCATTGCCCCAGGGCAGCAGCACCGGCATGCCGCGGCTGCCGGCTTGTTGCAGAAAGGCTTGCGCACTGGCGGCAGGCCATAGTTTTTCGGCGCGCGAGGTGGCATGCAGAAAAACCCAGTACGGGGCGGCAACATCAACAACCGGCTCGGCCGGTTCGGCTGGCGCCTGCAAATCGAACACGGGCAGGCCGCTGGGCGTGAAGCCAAGCGCCTGTCCGGCCAGGGAGCGCATTTTTTCGATCGCGTGTACGTTCATGTCAACCTGATAGCGGCGCTGGTAGACCCAGCTCGCCAGCGGCTCGCGGGCGCAGGCGCGGGTGTAACCGGCGCGTGGTCCGTGCGCCCAGCAGGCCACCCAGGCACTCTTGAGCAGCCCTTGCAAATCAAGAATCAAGTCGTAGTGACGGGCCGCCATATCCTGGCGCACGGCCCGGAACGCGGCGCGGGTTTGCGGCTGGCGCCACTGGCGGCGCCAGCGCCGCAGCGCCACCGGAATGATGTCGGCCACCCCGGGATGCAGCCGTGCCAGCGGCGCAAACGGCGGCTCGATGATCCAGTCGATCTGCGCACCGGGATGCGCCCGCAACACATCGGTGACGACAGGCAACGCGTGAATCACATCGCCCATCGAACTCATTTTGATCAGTGCGATGCGCACAAAACAGCCCTCACTCCCGCTTCATTTTGCCGCTACTGTAACCGAGCGCGGCCCAGCCCCGAAACCGGCGCGACCGGGCCGGTCAGGAGGCGACGGGACCAACCTGATTCAGAAGGGTAGTTTGGCGTCCGGAGCGACCTTGGCAATCGCCTCGCGGAAGTCGTTCATGATGCGCTCGAGGGCCTCGGGGGTGTCGCCCTCAAAGCGCATGACCACGACTGGCGTGGTGTTTGAGGGCCGGGCCAGACCGAAACCGTCATCGTATTCGGCGCGCACGCCATCGATGGTGATGACTTCACGGGCCGAGCCAAAGCGCCCCAGGGCCTGCAGACGTTCGACGATGGCGAAATTTTCGCCTTCGGCCGTTTTGAGTTGCAACTCAGGCGTCGTGGGCGAGTTCGGCAACGCATTGAGCACCGCCGACGGGTCGTCAAACTGGCTGAGAATTTCGAGCATCCGGGCGCCGGCGTACAAGCCGTCGTCGAAGCCGAACCAGCGCTCCTTGAAGAAGATATGGCCGCTCATTTCACCAGCCAGCGGGGCACCGGTTTCCTTGAGCA
>CAXBNM010000186.1:0-8980 GCA_963976885.1 uncultured Burkholderiaceae bacterium | reverse complement strand
AGCAAACGCGATCATCCCGTAGCGCGAGACCCGGCCATAGGTCGGCTTGATGCCGGTAACCCCGCACATGGCGGCCGGTTGGCGTACCGAGCCGCCGGTGTCGGTGCCGGTGGTCACCGGCGCCAGTGCGGCTGCAACCGCCGCCGCCGAGCCGCCCGATGAGCCGCCGGCAATGGCGGCGGTATCCCAGGGGTTGAGCACCGGTCCGAAGGCCGAGTTTTCATTGCCCGAGCCCATCGCAAATTCGTCGCAGTTCAGTTTGCCCAGACAGACCGCACCGGCATCGCTCAGGCGCTCGACGACGGTGGCATCAAAGGGGCTCACGTAGTCGGCGAGCATTTTGGAGCCGGCGGTCGAGCGCCAGCCACGGGTAACGAAAATATCTTTATGCGCCACCGGCACGCCCAGCAAGGGCGTGGTTTCGCCGCCGGCCAGCCGCGCATCGGCCGCACTGGCCTGCGCCAGCGTCAGCTCGGGCTGGACGTCGAGATAGGCGTTGAGCTTGCTGGCTTCAATGCGGTCGAGATAATGCCGGGCCAGCTCAACCGCGGAGATCTCCCGAGCCTGGAGCTGTTGGCTCTGTTCGCCAACCGTGAGTTCGTGCAACGCCATAATTAAATCCTGGACCTGCTGTGAAAAAAGAAAGGAAAATGCTTATTCAATGACGCGCGGCACAAGATACAGGCCACGTTCGACGCTCGGCGCGACGGCCTGATTGGCCTCGCGCTGGTCGGTTTCGGTGACTTCATCGGCGCGCAGCCGCAAAACGGCATCCTGAGGGTGCGTGAGCGGCTCGACATCGGTCAGGTCGGCGGCATTCATCGTTTCGATCAGCTCGAACACCTGATTGAGCTGGGCCAGCGTCTGATCGCGCTCCTGCTCGCTGAGCGTCAGTTTGGCCAGGCTGGCAAGACGGGTCACGTCGCTTGAATTCAAAGCCATGAGATTCCTGAGGGTAGGCGGTGGCGGAAGAGCGGGTCTGGTGCAGATCAGACCCCGAGGCGGGAAAAGTTTATACGTTATCATCGCAGCGCGGTGGCCCGGCCAGCTGCGGCTGGCCGCAGACGCCCCATCTCAGGCTTCGGCCGCCACTGACCCAACCCGCCAATGCTCGGTAATCTGCGCAAATATCTCGCCCTAGACCTGGCCATCGATCCTGGCACTGCCAATACGATCGTCGGCTCGACCACCCAACCCGTGCTGCTGCGCGAACCGTCGGTTGTCACCGTGCGCGAGAACAGCACCGGCACCGTCCAGCAGGCGGTCACCGCGGTGGGCCGCCAGGCGCGCGAGATGATCGGCCGCGCCCCGGGCAATCTGCGCATCGTGCACCCCATCCGCGCCGGCGTCATCGCCGACCTGAACATCGCGCAGGAGATGCTGCGCCGCTTTTTTGTGCAAGCCCAGGAAAAACGGCTGCAAATCAAGCGCCCGCGGGTAGTTGTGGCCGTGCCGGGTGAATCCACCCAGGTCGAGCGCCGGGCAATTCAGCAATCGATCATCGGCGCGGGCGCCGGCAGCGTCACCATGCTTGAAGTGCCGCTGGCCGCGGCCATTGGCGCCGGCCTGCCGGTTTCCGATGCCTCGGGCTCGATGATCGTCGATATTGGCGCCGGCACCACCGAGGTCGGCCTGTTGTCGCTGTCCGGCCTGGTCGCACGGCGCTCCATCCGGGTGGCCGGCGATCGCTTCGATGAGGCCATCACCCAATTCGTGCGCCGCCACTTCGGCGTGCTGATCGGCGAACAGACGGCCGAAGCCATCAAACTCGAACTCGGCGGCGCCTTTCCCACCGGCGAGCGCCACGAAATGGAAATCAACGGCCGCAGCCTGAATGAAGGCATTCCGCGCAGCATCCGGATTTCCTCCAACGAAGTGTTGGAGGCGCTGAGCGCGCCACTGGCCGAGATCGTCGTCATCGTCAAACAAGCCCTCGAACAAACGCCGCCCGAACTGAGCGCCGATCTGTCCCGGCGCGGCATCATGCTTTGCGGCGGCAGCGCCCGCTTGCGCGACATCGACCGCTTGCTGATGGAAGAAACCGGCCTGACGGTGCTGATCGCCGACGATCCGGATACCTGCGTGGCCCGGGGCTGCGCCCAGGCACTGGCCCAGATTGACGAAGTAGCCGGCATTTTCGCGACGGAATGAGCCTCGCGCTCCGTTGCCCACCTCTCACTGACGCCTGAGCCTCAGGCCCCCCTATGGAAATCATCTTTCTGCTTATTCTGGTGCTGCTCAACGGCGTGTTTGCCATGTCGGAGCTGGCCTTGGTGGCGGCCCGCAAAGCGCGCCTGCACGCGGCGGCCAGCGCGGGCGACAGCCGCGCAAGCATCGCCCTCGATCTGAAACAGGACCCGAGCCGCTTTCTATCCACGGTGCAGATCGGCATCACCTCGATCGGCATTCTCAATGGCATCGTCGGGGCGGCGGCACTGGCCGGTCCGCTGGCCGCATGGCTCGAACAGATGGGGGTGCCCGCCAGCACCGCTGCGGTCGCCGGCACCGTCACCGTGGTGGTAGTCATCACCTACCTGACCATCGTGGTCGGTGAGTTGCTGCCCAAGCGTATTGCCCAGATCGCGCCCACCGCCATCACCATGACGGTGGCCCGGCCGATGTTGTGGCTGGCGCGTGCCACCGCGCCCTTCGTGTGGCTGCTGTCAACGTCAACCGAGGCCTTGCTCGGACTGCTGGGCCTGCGCGAACGCAGCGGCCCGGCCATCACCGAAGAAGAAATTCACGCCATGCTGGTTGAGGGCGAACAGGCCGGTGCCATCAAACCGGGCGAGTACGAGATGGTGCGGCACATCTTCGGCCTTGATGACCGCCGCATCACCAGCTACATGACGCCGCGCGCCGAACTGGTGCTGCTCGACGCCAGCGCCACGGTGGCGCAGGCCTTGCAGCATGTGACTCGCAGTCCGCATTCAGCATTCCCGGTCACCGATGGCTCGACCGAAAACGTCGTTGGCGTCATCACCATCAAAACGCTGGCCTGCACGATGTTGAGCGAGCCCGAGAGCACCCTGGCCAGCTTGCTGGATGAGGCCTTGTTCGTGCCCGAGACCATCAGCGGGCGCGAACTGATCGATGGCTTTCGGGAAGCCGACACCCGGGTTGCGCTGGTCGTCGATGAATACGGTCACCTGCAAGGCCTGGCCACGCTGAACAACCTGATGCAGGCCATTGCAGTCGATCTCGACGCCGAGAACAGCCGGCAGCGAGCCGTGCATCATGACGACGGTTCATGGTTGCTTGATGGCCGGATCTCGACCGATCAGCTCAAGGAGTTGCTGCGCCTGGATGCGCTACCGGACGAAACCCGTAACGAATACCAGACGCTGGCCGGCTTGATGATGAACTTGCTCGGTCAGGTCGGCCAGCCTGGCGACGCCGCCCAGGTCAAGGGCTGGCGTTTGCAGATCGTGCACATGCGCGGGCGGCGGATCAGCCGGATAAGGGCCGAACCGCTGCCGAGCACCGAAGCCGAGATCAGCGCATGAAGGTTTCGACGTAGTCGGCGCCCAGCCCGACCGATTCGAAATGCGCGCGGTATTTTTCCAGGCGCGTGAACACATCATCATTGCCCAGCGCGTTGCCGTCCGGGTCGACATACATCAGCGCACCGTGCACGGTAAACAAGGTGATCATCTCCTCGCAGTCATCGGGCACGCACAGCGTATGCGTTTCGCCCGGCGGCTCGACAATGAAGCTGCCTTCGGTGGCAACCCAATCGTGCTCGAGATAAAACCAGCTGCCTTTGATCACATAGGCATGCACCTGCCCGGAATGACGATGCCGCTGCAGCACGCCTGACCGGCGTACCCGCAGCATGTGCGTGTAAAACCCGCCCGACACATTCAGGTGCAGCGGTCGCGACCAGATATCCGGTGCCACTTGCGCCCACAGCCGTTCATCCTGCTCGCCAAGCGCATCGGGAATGACCAGATCGGGGCGCATGCCCCAGGGCTGCGGCTTGTTGTAGGGCACACGGTCGGGTCGGGCGCCCAGTGCTGCAGCTTCGACAGGTTTATTCATCGCAAGTCTCCAAGGGTTGATTCTGCACACAAGACTGCTATGTTACCGATGCTTGCCGTTTACGACGCACCCGCTGCACCACCCTGCGGAGCAGCACGCCGGCGGCGCTCTGAATACGCCTCATCGGTGTCGCCACCAGAGGCTTGAAGCGCACGCTTTTTTGACCGATTCAACAGCACCCGATTCTGAACCCCCACTTAATCAGTCGATTTTTTTTACAAAAACGCTTGACTCATTTGATGAACGGGCATAACTTAACCCCTGACAAGTTCCAACGGCGCAGCAAGCAGAAGCGGCCCCTGATGTCGAAGCGGCATCACACCGAACAAGCCTGTTACGCACGTGGTCAGACGGCTGCCACTCGCAGCCAACATGCAGGAACTGCCGCCGATGGCGGCTCTGGGGGCGCGATATTCGCGCCCCATTTCTTTGCCTGTCGTTTGTGGCGACCCGCACCATGCAAGGTCGTACCGGCAGTGCTCCGGCATCGGCCTCGTGCCAGCTGCTTGCGCTCATGCGATTAAAAGACCCTCCCTTGCTTTGTGGCGCCGTCCTGATCTCAGGGCTGGTCGTGATTGCCGGTCGCCTGAACGGCATGCCGGAACTGAGCTGGATTTTTCCGGCCCTGACCATCGGCCTCATCGCCTGGTCATCATGGCTGCGCGGCCGGCTGGCCAACCATTACGCTCAGTTCGTCACTTTAGGGTTGAGCATTTCATTGGTGGCCGACCTGTTACGGCTGACCGGCGATCAGTTTCTGGCCGGCACCGCTTTGCTGATGGTTGCCTGTCTGAGCTATACGCGCGCCTTCGCCGCCGAACTGCCACTCCGACTGAACGCTTGGCCGATGTTGCTGACGATTGCGCTGGCTGCGCTGCTTGCAGCCGGGCTGTGGCCGTTGCTGCCGCCGGTGGCGCAAGCCCCGGTGCTGGCAATGGTATTGATTCTGGCCCTGATGATTGGCCAGGCTGTTTGCCGCTGGCGCGGCGCCCCGCCGACCAGCCGCGCCGGCGCTCGCCTGGCACTGCTGGGGGCGCTCTTGATTGGCCTTTCGATTGCGCTGATCATTGCCGATACGGCGTTTCAGGCGCTGCCGTTGGCGACGCTCTGGATTCTGAGCACTTACTGGCTGGGCCAGGCAATGATCGCATTGTCCGTTCCGATGCATACTGCCGACCCTGTTGCTGTCGACTGACCCCGCCCCCGACCCGGATCCAGCCTGCCCGTGAGCTCTGCCCCCAAACCGCCAGCCCGCAACATCAAACGCGCACGGCCCGCCGCGGTAAAGCAGCCGGCGGCAACAGCGCTGCTCAAGGCCGCCCGCAGTCTGCGCACCAAGGTCAATAAACTGAGTTTTGCCGGTCAGGTTGCCTGGGTCTACAACCCACTCGACTACGCATGGGCCGCGCACGAACAATTCATCTGCCGCTTTGGCGACTCGCCCAAGCGCGTCCTGTTTCTTGGCATGAACCCTGGCCCCTTCGGCATGATGCAGACCGGCGTGCCTTTCGGCGAAGTCGCCGCGGTGCGCGACTGGATGGGCATTGAAACAGCCATCAAGACGCCGCCGCGGTTTCATCCCAAGCGGCCGATTCAAGGCTTCGCCTGCACGCGCTCGGAAGTCAGCGGTCGACGGCTCTGGGGCTGGGCCGCCAACCGCTTTGGCAGCGCCGATGCTTTTTTTGCGCAAAGCTTCGTCGTCAATTACTGCCCACTGGTTTTTCTGGCCGACACCGGCCGCAACCTGACCCCGGACAAACTACCGGTGCGCGAACGCGAGCCGCTGCAACAAGCCTGCGACCAGCATCTGCAAGCGGTCATTGCCGCGCTGCAACCGACCTGGGTAGTCGGGGTCGGCGGGTTTGCCGCCAACCGGCTCAGCCAGGTATTGGCGCGTGAAATCCGCCAGACCCCACCGGCCGCCGACGAAACGGCCACCACCCCGCTGGTAGGTCAGATCCTGCACCCGAGCCCGGCCAGCCCGCTGGCCAACCGGGGCTGGGAGCCGGCGGTCGACAAGCAACTGGCCGCGCTGGGCTGCTTCGACTGAAGCGGCCCGCTGTTACTTGACGTAGCCCCACGCCTTCAGGCGCCCCACCGCATATTGCGAGGCATTGCCGCCGGGCGCGTTCCGCGCGAACTGGTAGTAATGACGCGCAGCGTCTTCGCGCCGCCCGGCGCCCTCGAGCGACACGCCCTTCAGGAAACTGACCCCAGGATCGCCCGGCAACAGGTTGTCGAAACTGTCGAGCGCGGCGAACGCGCCCGCAAAGTCTTTCTGCGCCAGCCTGGCTACACCGGCCAGCTTGTGAGCCTGCGCCTCTTCGGGATAGACCTTGCGGGCCACATCGGCGTAGCGCTGCGCGGCGGCCGATTTCTCCTGCGCCACCAACACCTTGGCCATCAGCAGATTGGCCGCGTAGTCGTCTTTGCGATGTTTGAGGGCGGCGGCAAAGTGTTGCTCGGCCTCGGGCAGTTTTTTCTGCGCCGCCGCCGTTTCGCCCTGCTGGCAAGCCTGAATCGTCGGCTTGAGCGCCCGCAGCGACGCAATGCTGTCCATGTAGCGCTCCTTGCCCGCCGGCGCGCCAAGGGTCTCTTTATAACGCGTGGTGGCCAGTTGCTGCGCGCTTGCGACTCTTTCGCTCGCCATCGGGTGGGTTGAGAACATGGTTTCAAGCATGCTCGGCTCGCTGCTGTGCTTGCTCACCAGCAAGCGATGCAGATCGACCATGCCGGTTGCCGGGTAGCCCGAGCGGGTCATGTATTCCTGGCCAAGCGCATCGGCTTCGCGCTCATTGGCCCGCGAGTACGACGACAACAACGCGCTCGAACCGATCTGGCCGGCAATGCCCGCCAGCGCCCCCCATTGCGAATCGCGCGCGGCCACATTGACACCGACCACCGCCACCTGAGCCACCATGGCCTTACCCTGCCGCTGGGCCGCGTGGCGCGCATTGACATGACCCAACTCGTGCCCGAGCAGCGCCGCCAGTTCGGCCTCGCTCTGCATGTCGGTCATGATGCCGCGGGTCACGCCCATGGCTCCGCCCGGAAAGGTATAGGCATTGACGTAATTGGCGTTCAGGACCCGATAGCTGTAGGGCATGTCGGTACGATGCGTGCGCCGGGCCATCTGATCGGCCACCCCGCGCACATAGTTATTGACCGGCTCGTCCTGAATGGCGCCCAGATCCTGCGAGAACTGATGCGGCGCAACCTCCTTGTCGATCGCCCGTTCCTGTTCTTCGCTCATGCCGACCAGAATGCGCTCGCCAGTGACCGGTGAGCGGGCGCAACCCTGCAAACCACTACTTGCGGCCGCACCGGTCGAAACGGCCAGCAGCCACAAAACATCCCGGCGGCTGAGCCGACCCCGCGCCAGGCGACGCGGTAATCCGGGCGCCCCGCCATGCCAATGTTGTTCGGTTTGATCGCTCATGTCGTTTTCCCAGACAAACACCACGCAATAATCTATTGACCTTGGCCGCTGCTCTGACCAAGATTCAAGCATGGCAGAGTTCAGTATCAGTGAGTTGGCCGCCGAGTTCGATGTGACGGCCAGAACCATACGATTTTACGAAGATCACGGATTGCTCGCCCCCAAACGGGGCGGCAGCGGTGGGCGGCAACGCGTGTACTCGCAACGCGACCGCATCCGCCTGCGTCTGACCTTGCGCGGCAAACGGCTCGGCCTGAGCCTGGCGCAGGTGAAGGAACTGGTCGATATGTATGAGTCGCCGGCCGACAGCCGCGCGCAACTGGAGCGCTTCATTGATGTGCTCGGTCAGCATAAGCGGCAAATGCTGCAGCAACGCGAAGACCTCGACATCACCCTCAGCGAAATCGAATCACACCTGGAACGCGCCTACAAGCTGCTGGCCGAAGCCAAGCTGCGCGAGGCCGCAAACCCGCCGGCCCCACCCGACGCCGACTGAGCAGCAAAACCGGCTCAGGAGTCGGTCGAGCCCTTGACCATCATGCGCCGCATTTCGACATAACCGAGCCGCTCAAACAAGGCGAGCGTCCGGGCCTCGGGAATCACGTTGACCAGTTGCACACTGAGGGCGTTTTGCCGGCAGAACTGGCCGAACGCCCCGACCAGAGCCTCGGCAATGCCTTTGCTGCGCACCGCCGGGGAAACATAAAGCGTTTCCAGTTCGACGAAGCGCACATAGGCCTGATGCGGCTGGGCCTTTTTGACCGACCAGCCGCAATGGCCAACCAGGCGCCCGTCAAGATCGGCCACCGCCACCCAGCCCTTTTCGATGTGATAGCGTACGTAGGCCAGGCCGTCAGCCGACCCGATCCAGCCTGGCGTGTACCCGAACGGATCGCCGCGGCCGATCTGCTCCACCATTTCGGCCAGCACAGCCTGATCCTGCTGCTGCGCGGTGCGGATTTTGACCCGAGCGGTTGTCATGGCCGAACACCCGTGATCGCCCGACGCACAAGCCGGAAAACAGGCTTGCTGAAATCGGGGTCATGCCGCGCCAGACCAGGGAAGAGACTGATATTTTTCATTTCGCCTCGATTGTAAACTTTTACGACACGGGCTCCTAGATAATTCGTTCAAGGTTTATTCCACCCTACGCAAGAGCCCCACCTCGAAACCGCTTTCAGTCACCTGTTTGCGCCCCTTCCTGCCTCAATTCAACCGCTCCGCGACCGCGGCACTCAGAGACCATGTCCGAACCCAACGTCAATTCCACGTCGCCAGCCAGGACCGCCACCGAGCCATCACCGGACAATTCGCCCGAGAGCCGGACCCGCCTGGCCCATGATATTGCCGAGACCATTCTGGCGGGCATCCAACGCCACTACGGCTTGTTTCGCTATCACGCCCAGCGTGGCAAGACCCGCTTTGAGGCCGGTGACTTTCATGGCATCAGGCGGCTGGCCAGCGAGCGCATTGCGTTTTACGACCAGCGTGTTCAGGAAG
>CAXBNM010000185.1:0-9056 GCA_963976885.1 uncultured Burkholderiaceae bacterium | reverse complement strand
TTTTCGTCAGTGGCTGACCTGATTGCGGTGATCGACGCGATGACCGGGGATGTGCCACCCATTCTGGTCGGCTGCTCACAAGGCGGGCGAATCGCCATTGATGCGGCGCTCGATTTTCCGTCGTTGGTTCGTGGCCTTGTGCTGATTTCCCCTACTGTCTCCGGCGCACCAATTGTCGAGCCACCTGCGCATATTCATGAGGTGATGGCCAGGTTGAAGCGGGCCGAGGCCGCTGCCGATCTGGATCAGGTCAATGCGTTGAAAGCGCGCCTGTGGCTTGATGGTCCGTTGGGGTCAGCGCATCGCGTGCAAGGATCGGCCCGTGAACTGTTTCTCGAGATGAATGGCATTGCGATGCGTTCGCCGCCGGTCGGCACCGAACTCGATGTCACTCAGGCTTATGACCGGCTGGACGACATCGCTGTGCCTTCGCTGGTGCTATGTGGGAATCTCGACTTTCCGCATATTCAGGCTCGCAGTCTGCACGTCGCGGCGATGATCCCTGATTCGTCATATCGTGAATTGCAGGATTGTGCGCACTTACCGAGTCTGGATCGTCCAGCCGAAATCTCTGCGCTCGTTCGAGACTTCGTAAAGTCATGTGCTACCGCACCCAAATAGCCCCGCACAGGTATGTCGACTCAGGGCAACCGGGTCGATATGAAAAGCCAGGCCTTCGGAAGCAGTAAGTCAGGCTGATCAAGTGAGCGAACCCGGTCGAAGCAGGTTGGGTGCGCCGCACCGACCATCACTAATTGTTGGTACGTCTTGAAGAAACAGTTTGACACATTCTGCTCCGGGATGTTCTATTCGCTTCTGGAAAATAAAAACAGCAGACAAACGGGAGTGACTGATGGCACTACACGGATGGAAGCGATCCAAAGAATTCACCTGCGACTACATTCTTGCTGACCTTAAGGGGAACGCCTTCCTACCTGACGCAGCAATGCGGCAGATGGTCGGCATGGAGCGGCCGAAGTCGGTGTTCGACCTGAACCTTGACGTCAAGATTGGCAAGGCGTCGACCGAAGATCCGATAACCATCTGGGCGAGTCTTGAAGAGTCATCGATCACCAGCGGCGGTTTGCTGCAGGATCGCAATGATCGGCGAGGCTGGTTTCAGGACCGGGTCGAGGTGACCATGCAACTCGAAAAGCACCCAGAACTGCATCGCATTGCGGACGGCCCGAAAACCCAGAACGGCACTGCCCATACCAGTAGCTCGGTCAGTTTTTCGTTTGGCGAATCGGCAAATGGCGGCTTTTTCGGGGGCGATCCTATGGGCGGGGTTGCGGTGAATGTCGGTGTCAGTTCATCGCATAGTTTTTCGCGAGATCTGACTGAATTCAAGGTGGTCAATAACTCGGATATTCATACCATTCGGCATGAATATCGGATGTCAGCTTCCTCCGGCGGAGCTTACGAGCATCCCACAGATATCGTGCCCAGCGCGGACGATATCGGCTTCACGGATTCGTTTCGGGGCATCCACCTGTACAGCCCCCCGGATTTGGCCGTGAACAATATGCCGCTTCTCAGTCAGGCTGTCTGGCAGGCAAACCACAACAATCCGATTGACGAATCGATCATGCTGACGATTCAACTCAAGCAGCACTTAGTGATGGCTGATGGCGAGAACGATTTTGCTACCGTGCACAGCCACGCCTCGCTGCGGACCATTACATACAACTGGCACGAAAAAATCCCGTTGCATAAATTGACCGGGCAAGTTGGACGGCCCCTGTAGGAGCATCGTCATGCCGAAGGCAAATTCGATTGAGTTGCATACCTTGCGTCACGGCTTTCTAGAGGCGCTGATTGTTTGGTCTGAGTACTTGAACAAACCCAACGACCCGGATCTGAAACGCACGGCAGGTTTGGCGCAGTGGAGTTTCTACTACGAAGGACTGAATGCACCGAACCGGCCGCTCACTTCCAAGGAGGCGGCGGGAATTCTTGAGATGCTCAATTTCTTTGATTCCGTGCGCGACATGCCCAGCAGCGTGTTGATCACCAATGACATCATTTATAACCGCTTGACCGATCCGCTCATCAGACCTGGGATCGAATTCATCAAAAGCGCGTTGGAGGTCACCGTAGCAGCGCCAACTGAAAGGCAGCTTCGAGCGCCGCAGGCACAAGCCAATCCGGTGCAGGCAGCTTCCAGCATCGGCGAAATTGAAGCCGCGGCACACTCGATTTACGATGTCGTCAAGTTCGACGAAGCGATTCTGCCTGCTGATGCCACGCGCACCTACAACGAATACGAGTCGGTCGAGAGTGCGCTTGATATGGGCAATCAATCCGGGCATGAGGGGGTGCCCGGCGAACACGGCCAACCCGGCGAACATGGTGTGCCGGGAGAACACGGCTTGCCCGGCGAGCACGGCATGCCCGGCGAGCACGGTTTTCCCGGCGAGCACGGGCGACCGGGCGGTGGGCATGGCCGCTGAATGCCGGCGGCAGCGCGACCTCGTGATGCCTGCGGCGACTTGAGGTATTCAGCCTGAGCCTTGCACGCCTGGCAAGCACAGCGCCAAGCCGAGCATGGCGCTGCTACTTCTGAATGAGCGGGCTATCTGCAACCGGACAATCGCTCGATGCTACCGGTTGGCGTCGCTCAGGGCAGTACAAAGAGGAGCGATTTTTGCCGGCGGCTTTCGCGTCGTACAAAGCGAGATCGGCGAGCTTGAGCAACTCATCTGCCGATTCGGTGCCCTGAGTTACATGGGCAATGCCAGCGCTGCACCCGATCGTTACGTCAGGTCTGTACATGCCCAGATGGATCGGGCTGGCGATTGTTTCGATCGTATGATTCGCCGCCTTTATCGCCGACTCCGCCGTGGGACATTGGCGAAGAATCAGCACGAATTCGTCTCCGCCGAGTCGGGCCGCCATGTCGGTATCTCGCGTATTGCGTCGCAGACGCGCACCAATCACTTTAAGAACCAGGTCGCCGGCATCGTGCCCAAGTTCATCGTTGACCGGTTTGAAACCATCAAGATCAAGCATGACCAGAGCATACGGAACGTTGTCCATTTCCCAGGCTCTGTGCGACTCGGCCAGAACCGGGATCAGGCTTTGTCGGTTTGGCAGATTCGTCAGGCTATCCCGGTAGGCGAGTTGGTGAAGCTCCTGCTCCGCCTGGCGGCGAGCAGTCACATCGTCGGCCGTCAGAATCGCAATGACGGGCAATGTATCGTCGTGCAGGATGAGCGACAGTTCGCACTGAATGGGCTGATCATCATTCTTGATTATCGTCATTTCGACGTTGGTAACCGTATGATCAGATGACATCTTCAATTGTTCAATGAGCTTCGGCCATGCTGTTGAATCCGTCCAGATTGGCGAATCGGCAAATCGCATTTTGGCGGCCGGCATTGGACCGATGATCTGGATCCATGCTTCATTGACGCTCAGCACCTCATCACGGTCGATACGGATGACGGCGGCAGCCACGGGCATGACGCGTAACAGATCAAGGAGTCGGTGCTTCATTGCGCTGACTGCGGTTACAAGCGGCTTCTGATGAAAGTCGGTTGGCAACGGAGCATTACCCGACTCCGACCAATCTCCCTGAACAATGCCTTCGGCCAGTGCGATGACCTGGCGCGATTCAAATCCTTCACGACGCAACCAGACCGATAGCATCGCCATCATGGCGATGAACGGCAGGAAGTAGGCAACATGGACGCCAAAAAGCGTCCAGAAGTTCGGCGCATCGAATACGAAAACTGCGCTACCCAGTTTCTGGGCATAGCCGAGGACCAGATGATGCATGTAAATGAAGACAGTCGCTGTGACAATCGTGCGCCAGTCCCGGTAGTAAAGAAGAATGCCGATAAGGCCAAACGCCGAAAAGTGCGCTTCAATATCACCGCCTGTCTGATGAATGATCAGGCCGGTGAATGTCATGAACGCGACCGCCATGAACAGTCGCGTGATGAGGGCTCCGGGATAGCGGCGGGCGAGCCATGCGGACAGCAACAGGTTTGGCAGGCCAATGACCAAAAGCTCGATCCAGGTTTCCCGGTAGCTCGCCAGGGCCGCGCAAATCAGGGTGAGAAAGAAATTGACGCCAACCATGACCCGGTCAGCGCTGACCCGGTAGTCGTGCAGCACCGTATCGAATGCCGCTTCACGTTTGAATACATTCGTAATCATCGGGTCAGACACATCCATTCGAGGGAATTGCTCGAATAGGCAAACCAGCCCAGCGCCGTCAGCGCGTACAAGCCCCAGCCAACGAGCAGAGCTTTGGTAAATTGACCAGGTTTGACTATGGCGAATTTTTTCATAGCATGGAGTCTGCGCGATCGTCGGTACCGCGATCGGGGGATAAGTCAGCCAAAACAGGGGTATACCGCAGCGCCCGCCGCGCAGCGCCGCGATGGGGCCTTTGGGCGTTGCATCCGCCCCTTCCCGTTGTTTCGGAACGATTTTTGGCGGTGCCAGCGCTGCGGTTCCGGCCGATGCCACCGCATGCACACAGTGATGAGCTGACTTGCGATGCACTTGGCTGGAACTACCCACGATTGGCGCAGATCAAGAAGCGCGACGAGCCGGACAGGACGTTTCGGTTCAATCAGAACATTCGTCGCGCGATGTCGTTGCCACGTCCGGCACGGTGCCGAAGCTGCATTGTTGTTCGTCTATTTTGAATGGGTCCGCTTAGCCGGGCGATCGATGCCGGCGGCTTCGAAAAGTGCGTCTCTGCGCCGCAGGCTGTCTTGCGACCAGGTTTCTGCAAACCGGTAAAACGCGGTCGTCGCCTGAACGCCGGGGGGTAAGACGACCCAAGGCAACCTGGTTGAGGTGAAGATGTGTACGTCCGGAGGCAGTAGCTCAGGCTGGTCGAGCGAGCCGACCCGAATGAAGCAGATGCTGTTGCCGAGCCCGCCCATGTCGTAATGGCTCCAGACCGTCACCATGCATTTCGGGCACCGGGCAATGGTTTGGCCTTTGCCGCTGGGTGTTGTCATGATGATCTCGGCGATGCTGCCACTGAGCAACGCGACGCGGTCGGTTTCAATCAGGGCATTGACGGCGAATGCGCTGCCGTTCTGTCGTTGACACTGGCGGCAATGACGCAATGGACAATCATCGGTGCCGAGGCGAGTCGGTACCGCACATGCGAGGTTAACCGGCCAGCCTCATGCATTCTCAGCCCGAACCCAATACTCTTGGCAGCCACAGCGCCAGATCAGGGATGAACATTACCAGCAGCATGGCGGCGATCTGCATCAGCATGAATGGCCAGAGAGCACGGTAAATGTCGTAGAGCGAGATTTCGGGCGGCGCGACACCCTTGAGATAAAACGCGGCCGGCCCGAACGGCGGTGATAGATACGAAATCTGCATGTTCATGCAGAACAGAATGCCGAACCAGATCGGGTCGTAGCCAAAGGTCTTGATGATCGGGACGAAGATTGGCATGGTCAGCAGCAACACGCCGATCCAGTCCATGAACAGGCCAAGCACGATCAGCACCAGCATCATCAGCGCCACCACCATGATCGGATCGAACGGCAGACCGGTCATCAGGCCCCGTACATAGGCGATGCCACCGAGCAGGTTGTAGACGCCGATCAGCGCGGTGGCGCCGAAGGTCAACCACATCAGCAGCCCGCAGGCGGCCATCGTCTGATGCAGCGCATCGCGCATCATTTTCCATTTCAGTTCACCGCGTACCCAGGCGGCGACGACCGCACCGGCGACGCCTACCGCAGCCGCTTCGCCAACAGCGGCGATCCCGGCATAGATGCTGCCCAGTACGCCGAAGGCAACGCCCATCGGCAAAAGCAATCCCTTGAGCAGCGCGAGTTTTTCGCGCATCGGCATCGCCAGTTCTTCCTCCGGCGGCAAGGGTCCGAGCGCGGGGTTCAGGTAGCAGCGCGTCAGGATGTAGACGAGATAGAAGCCGGCCAGCAACATCCCGGGGACGATGACGGCCAGGAACAGATCGCCGATGGGCGCGTTGGCCGTCAGGCCATAGAAGATCAGCACAATGCTGGGCGGAATCATGGTGCCCAGCGAGCCACCGGCGCAGATGGTGCCGATGGCCAGATTCTTGTCATAGCCCAGACGCAGCATCTGCGGCAATGCAACGAGGCCGAGCAGAATGATTTCGCCCCCGATGATGCCGGTGGTCGCGGCCATGAAGACTGCGGCAATCAAGGTCATCACCGCCACGCCGCCGGGCAGGCGGCCCGACCAGACCCGCAACGCGTTGTACAGATCGCGCGCCACGCCGGACTTATCCATGATGGAGGCCATCAGCAGGAACATCGGCACGGCCACCAGCACGTAGACGTTGATGAAGCCATAGATGCGGCTTGAAATCAGCGACAGCGCATCCCAGCCAAAAAAGGCAAAGGTAAAGCCGACGCCGACGATGCCGAGCGAAAAGGCCATCGGCATGCCGATGATGAGCAGCAGAACCAGCGAACCGATCAGCAGCAGGGTAATGCTTTCAATACTCATCGTGCCTGCCTGCGATCACGCCAGTGTCGATAGAGAGAGGAGCCGGTCTGGAGCGCCAGCAAGGCCGCGCCAAGAAAGAACATTGTGCGTACGATCATGGGCATGGGGATGTCCCAGGCGTGGCCGCTGTGCTCGACAATGCGGATCGATTCGGCGGCTTGCACGCCGGTGATGGCACTGAGGACGAGTAAGTACACCAGGGTCAGGCTCTGGGTGATCAGGTCGAGCACCCAGCGTACGCGAGGGCCCAGCGCGTCGTAAATCACGGTAATGCGGATGTGCTCGTCGCGTTGCATGGCATAGGCGCCGCCAATCAGAAAGGCGGTTGCACACAACATGATCGAGGAGTCGTGGACCCAGATGGTCGGTGAGTTGAAAAACGCATCCGAGGCCACTTCGATGCAGGTCAGCAGCGCGGCAATCAGAAAGAACCAGGCAACCTTGTCGCCGAGTTTGCGTGACAGTCGGTCGACCCAGGTCTCGCCGGGACGAGGGGTGGAGTAGTCGGGCTCCGGTGCGCCGGGAGCGGCGGCTGGGTTCGCCGCTCCGGGACCTTCAACAGGCTTGGTCTGCTTCACTGCACTGATTATTCAGAGACTTCAGACTACTGCCGCAGCAGGCCGATTTTCTTCATCCAGGCGATATGGCTGTCGTAGACCTTCTTGGCCATCGGGCTTTTTTCAGCCCATTCGGCCCAAACCGTCTGCGCCACTTCACGCAACTCCAGGCGTTGTTCCGGCCCCCAGTTGATCAGGGTTTTGGGATCACGCTTGGCTGCCATTTCGAAGTCGAGCACTGCATTGGCGGCCAGACTCTCGCGATTCAGATCGCGAGCGGCCATTTCGAGAATGGATTTCAAGTCATCGGGCAGTTTGTCCCAGACTTTCATGCTGATGGCCAGGTCACCACTGGGCAGCGAGTGAATGCCGGGGTAGATCGCGTACTCGGCAATCTTGTTGTAGCCCAGTTCATCATTCATGCCGAGCGTGCCCCAGTCGGTCGCTTCGATCTTGCCGCGTTCGAGCGCGGTATAGACCTCGGTACCGGGCAGGGTGGAGACGCCGACGTCGAGCTTGTTCCAGATGGTGGCGCTCATGCCTTCGGGGGCGCGCATCTTGATGCCTTTGAAGTCGGCAATGCTTTTCAGCGGCATCTTGCTGGGAATGGATTCGGCACCCCACATCACCGGACCCAGGTAGTAGACACCGTTCTTGCCGTAGAGTTCGCGCGCCAACTCGACACCGCCCCCTTGCCAGAACCACATCTCAAGCTGAGCCGGGTTTTCGTAACCCGCATTCAAATCGGCAAGCAGGCCGAACGCCGGGTCTTTGTTGACGAAGTAGCCGGTGCTGCCATTCATCCCCTGGATGATGTTGTTCTTGACGGCATCGAGCATTTCGCCGGGCGGTACGATGCTGTCGACCGCCATCGGTTCAATTTCGATCCGGCCGCCGGTCATGGTTTTCACGTTGGCGGCGAACTGTTCAAAAACTTTCTGGTTGGTGCTGGTGGCCTGCCAGAACGACTGGAATTTCCAGTTGTAGTCGGCAGCGCTCGCGGGCGCAGCAACGGCGACGGCCATGACGCTGGCAAGCAAGGTCTTGCGGATGATGGATCTCATCGGTGTCCTCTCCTGTCTCTGTAAGTTGTTCTAATGGCCGCTTGTGGGCTTGTCGGGGCAATGGCCCCGCCGCAAACCGGCAGCAGCCAATCCTCGGACAAATGCCGTCATCTGTAAAATTGGTGGTATTGGGCGTGGACTATTGATGCGGCCAATAGCTAAGCCTCTTGTGCTGTGGAGTCTTCGCGGCGCTTTTCAGGGATGGGCAAATCATGCGATTGAATGGCTTTGATCTGAATCAGGTCTTGTGTCTGGAGGCCTTGCTGGCCGAACGCAGTGTCAGTCGCGCCGCCGAGCGGGTCCATCTGAGCCAGTCGGCCATGAGTTGGGTGCTGGCGCAGTTGCGTGAGCATTTCAACGATCCATTGCTGGTTCGCTCCGGACGACATCTGGTGCTGACCCCGTTTGCGCGCACGTTGATGGGGCCGGTCAGCGATTTGCTGTCGCGCGCGCACGCCCTGACCGCGCTCAGCCCCGACCAGGCTCCCACTGAAATTGATCGCGAACTGAAAATAGTCGCTTCCGACTATTCAATCTCAGCCTGTCTGGGCGAGGCGATGAAACAGGCCTCGGAACAGATGCCGCGCTTGCGCTTCGATGTGTTGCCACTGACCACCCATTCGGCGCTGGCACTGGCCAGCGGCGAGCTGGACCTGTTGTTTGCCGGACAGGCGCTTGATGTCGGGCGACCGCCTAACGAACTGTTGTTTGAAGATGAGTTTGCCTGTCTGGTCTGCGCTGAGCACGGGCCGAAGGGACGGCAGATGACGGCTGAACAATACCTGGCCCGCCGCCACGTGGTGTTGCGTTACTTTGAACAACGGATGAGCTTTGAAGACGAAGATGCGGTGCGGCGCATTGGCGGCAAGCGTGTCGAGGCGGCGGCGGTCTGGTCGACGGCGGTGATGCCGCAGCTGATCATCGGCACACCGCTGGTGGCCACACTGGCCAT
>CAXBNM010000184.1:0-9144 GCA_963976885.1 uncultured Burkholderiaceae bacterium | reverse complement strand
CCAGGCGAGCGAGAACCGGTAGGCGCCCAGTCCCAGCTCCTTCATCAGGCCGACGTCTTCCTGATGCCGGTTGTAGTGGTCGCAGGCGATGTCGCCTGAATACCCGTCCCGGATGGCGCCGGGTTGGCGACTGAACACATCCCACACCGATTCGCCGCCGCCGTCGTGAATCGGTGACCCCTCGATCTGATAGGACGAGGTGCCCGAGCCCCAGACGAAATCTCGTCGAAAGGACGAGGGGGCAGAGCCTTGCGCAGTGGCGTTGGCGGAATCGGCAGGTGATGAATCTGTCATAGGGGTATCCGGTGTGTCTTTCATGTCAAAGGTGGAACCGTTGGCAATGCTGATTGGTGCCGTCCGGCGTTGTTACATCTTTTATGGGGGTTTATTGCGTCATAAACCACTAAACGCAGGCTTGTCGGTGCAATACTTGTTACGGCAGTTACAAATGGACGCTCAAATGTATCCAATTACTAAAGAGATTCAACCTTCAGGTCAGGGCCCGGTTGGTGACGGCGGCCAGCTTCGTCGATTGGCAACCAGCTTCTGGCGCGGCGACCGACGCATATTCGCCTGGGTGCTGACCATCGCGCTTGTAGCGTTGACCATCGCACAAGTCTCGATTCCCGTCATGCTGAATTACTGGAGTCAGGCCTTGTTCGATGCACTCGAACAACGCGACTTCGACAGCGTCGTTTATCAGTCGGGCATTGCGGTGTTGATCATCGGCGCAAATGTAACTGTCATGGGCATGCACCTGTGGACCAAGCGCAGTCTGCAGGTCGCCTGGCGAGCCGATCTGACGCACCGTTTGCTGGACGACTGGACCGTGCAAGGGCGCGACTACCAGCTCAGCCGATCGGGTACCGGGCGCGACAACCCGGATGGCCGGATCGCCGAAGACGTCCGGATTGCCACCGAATACACGATTGATCTGGCCCACTCCTTCACCTACTGCGTGTTGCTGCTGGTGAGCTTTACGCAGATTCTGTGGGTGTTGTCCGGCCCGCCGGAGGTGGTGATCGGTTCGTGGAGCTTCTACCTGCCGGGTCATCTGGTCTGGATCGCGGTGCTCTACGCCACTGCCGGCGCTGTCGTGGCGATGATGCTTGGCCGCCCGTTGACCTTCGCCGCCAACTATCGGCAAAGCAAGGAAGCGGATTTCCGTTACGGTCTCGGGCAATCCCGCGAAAGCGAGCCGCCCGCCCGGCTCGGCATTGCCAATCCGGCGCGCCGCAAGAAAACCGGCGGCCTGTTCGCTCAGGCCGTAGGTGCCTGGCAGCGGCAAACCCAGGTTCTGCTGCGTTTGGTGATGTTTTCGTCTACCTGGAGCGTGTTGTCACAGGCCGCGCCGATTCTGATTGCCGCGCCGCGCTATGTTGCCGGCACCATCAGCCTGGGTGCCCTGATGCAGACGGCGCAGGCGTTTCAGCAAATGATCAATGCGCTGTCCTGGCCCATCGACAACATGCAGAAAGTTGCCGAGGCCCGCGCATCCTTTGGCCGGGTTGCTCAATTGCACGCCACGCTCGAAGAGCTGTCCGAGGGTGATCAGACGCAAACCGGCAAGGCTGCCGTAGGTGCACGGCAAGTCGAGCCGGCCTTCGTGGGCCCGATCGCGACCAGCTGAGCCGGCTGGTCGCTTGGTTGAACCAGGTTACGCCGCGGTATTGCGGCGGGCCTGAGCAACATAGTCGGTATACCAGCGCGCCGAGGTTTTGGGGGTGCGCTTCAGGGTCTTGAAGTCCACATGAATCAGACCGAACGGGTTGGTATAGCCCGAGCCCCACTCAAAGCTGTCCAGCAGTGACCAGACAAAATAGCCGCGCACATCGGCACCGGCGGCAATCGCCTCGCGCATCTTCTCGGTGTAAATCTTCAGGTAGGTGACCCGCCGCGGATCATCGACCACGCCGTGCTCATCGGGCGCGTCGTTGCTGCCGCAACCGTTTTCCGTCACGTAGACCGGCAAGCCGTATTTCTTCGTCAGCAGAATCAGTTCATCGCGAAACGCATCGGGAAAGATCGGCCAGCCGATCTCGGGCAGAATTTCTGAATCAGGCGGTGAATCTCCCCAGGCAAAGCCCCAGATCGTTGCCGGATCTGCCTTCGCAAAAATAGGCCCGTAGTGATTCAGCCCGATCCAGTCAATGCGCCGGCATATCTGCGCCATATCGCCGGCCTGCACGAACGGCTCGATGGCCTCGCCGAGCAGCGGCGGATATTTGCCAAGCATCTGCGGGTCAGGGAAGGCGAGGTTCCAATGCTCGTCGAGCATCTGCGCTGCCTGGCGATCTGCCTCGCTTGACGTTTCCGGGTGCACCACCTGCCGGTTGTGAATGGCGCCAATCGATGCGCCGGGCACCAGATCGCGCAACACATCAACGCCGCGGCCGTGGGCCAGATTCAAATGGTGGATGGCGCGCAGATTGGCCGTGCGGTCTTTCAGGCCCGGCGCGCACCAATCCATCGCGTAACCAAACAAGGTAAACACCGAGAATTCATTGAAGGTTGCCCAGTGCTTGACCCGGTCGCCAAGCCGCCGCGCCACCAGCGCCGCGTAGTCGGCATACCAGCCCGCACTGTCGCGTGCCGCCCAGCCACCAAGGTTTTCGAGCGCCTGCGGCAAATCCCAGTGGTAGAGACAAGCCCACGGCTCGATATCTTCGGCCAGCAGCTTGTCGACCAGCCGGTCGTAGAAGTCGAGCCCGACCTCGTTGACCCGGCCACGGCCTTGCGGCAACACGCGTGGCCAGGCGATGGAGAAGCGGTAGGCATCGACCCCAAGCGACTTGATCAGCGCCACATCTTCTTCATAGCGGTTGTAGTGGTCGCACGCAACCTCGCCGGTGCTGGCATCGGCCACCTTGCCGGGCTGGGTGCAGCGGTGATCCCAGATGCTCAAGCCCTTGCCATCGGCAAGATTGGCGCCCTCAACCTGAAAGGCAGCGGTGGAGACGCCCCAGAGGAAGTCTTTGGGCCAGGGGGTGGGGTTGCTTGGTTGGGTCATCGGGGCCTCCTAGTCAGATCGTTTGGGGGACATTGTCTGACGGGAGACCGTGCCGTTGGGGATTGTTGGTAATTAAGTGTTGCTTGCGCCACTTACCGGCCAGCTAGCGCCCGGTTTGACTGCGGAGTGGGGGCGCTTGTATTGTCCGTACCGGTCAGCATGACGGAGAAGAACAAATGCAATCGCAATGCAGAGCAAGCCTGCGAATTGCCTGGTTTATCGGGGCGGTAGTGGCAAGTTTGGTCGGACTGGGCATAGTGCCGACAACGGCAACGGTGGCAAACGCCCAGACCATTCGTTCAGGTTACCTGTGTTGTAACGCATGGGCCTATGACGACTGGATCAGCGATATCAACTATCGCTACGAGGGCTCGAAGCTGCTGCGAGCCGGCCTGCCGATTCGGGCCGTCGAAGAGGCACGCAACTCGTTCAAGGTCATGGTCGGTGGCAAAGCCCGCTGGCTGGGCAATGACTACAGCCGCTCGATGCCTCCCGACGCGTTCTTGCGCCGCTATATCGTCAAGGAAGATCCGCGGCAGGCTATCGAAACCTTCGACCCGTTTACGCAGGATGCCATTCGCCGGCTTCGCGTGATGCCCGGCATGACCAAAGACCAGGTCGGCATGGCCATTGGTTACCCGGTAGCCAATTACACGCCCAGCCTGAAGCGCCGCACCTGGCAGTACTGGCTCGACCGGAGCAGCCAGGTCGACATCGTGTTCAACAAGGACCAGCAAGTCACTGTGCTTCGAGGCGAGTGGGCTGCGGTAAAGCGGGTCGCCTATCTGCCGCCTGAGAAAGTCATCGCCGCGGCTCAGGCGCGGCTTAACGAATTATTGCTGGATGCCGGTGAGGTCGACGGTTATTACGGACCGGCCACGCGCAAAGCTGTTTTGAGGTTTCAGGAGCAGGTGGGCTTGCCCAGGCATGGGTATCTGAATGCCGCAAGCCTGCAGGCTCTTGGTATCAACCTGGACGGTACGCGCGAAGCGCAGGCTCAGGCGCAGTCGCCGGCGTTACGCCCGCCGCTTGCAGGGGCGCAAGCACCAGCGCCGGCTCAGTCCGCGCCACAGTAAAGGTTTCAAGGGTAGCCGCCACCGACAGGTGATCGTGGTGGCGTTGAATTCTGCTTGTCCGCGTTGGCGCATCAGTGGGGGGCGCCCGTTAACCGGTACGTAGTGCCGTCCGTGTCGGTCAACGTCAGCGCCGGCTCGTCCGCCTCGGTTATCGCCCAGCGCGCTCCGGGTGAGAACAGCTCGACGAATCGGCCGCCAATCGCGTAGTACTCCTCGCTGCATAGAATCGATGGCGCATCGTAGGACTTCTTGCGGTAGGCCAGCACCTCACCCAGGTACTCATAACCTCCCAGCAATAACTTGCATTGCTTGTCCGTCACATCGTCATCTTGATTGACGCCATAACTGATCCTGTACCAACCATGCTCGAACGTTACTATCGCGGGCTTGCCCTCGTCGATAAGCCTGGTGATGGGCTGGATGAGTTCGCCCTCGCCAGACCGTGCTTCGGTCACTGTCCAGGCCGAGCCTGTCAGTTGCGCAGCGGGCACAGCTCCGTTGTCATCGTCACTGCCGCCGCAACCGATCAGGGTTGCGAGAGCGGCAATCAGCGTCAAATTTTTCAGCATCAGAGCTGGTTGTCCATGTTAAGTCTTCAGTTTACGGTTGGATTTCTTGTGGAAGGCAAGCCGTGAGAGGATTGTCAGAAATGCGCAAGATTTTCAGTCCGTGTGGAGAGATCAGTTGAAACCTGAAGACACTAACGTAAAACTCATCCGCTATACCCGGTATCGCTGGTATCACCGGTTGTATCTGAAGGTGTCGCAAATAGTGGTTTCGACACAAGGCGGGCGGTCGCAGTCACCGATGTTCAACCCGCGAATTGTCAGTTGTCAGACATGCGGCACGGTCTTGAAGGAGTCGCCTTGGCGTCTTTCCTTCGCGCCCATTGACTACGTGCTGATGCTTATCTTCACGATTGGTGTGACGCTTATTGCAGGTCCGGTCATTGCCGTGCTGACAATGCTGACCGGAGCGGTGGCGGCATCTGTCCGCCGGCAAGGAAGCAAGCCAAAGAGTTGTCCTGTCTGTGGCGCCAACCCTCTGAGCTCATGACAATGCGGGCGTGCGATTGTTTCAGGTAACCTCGCCTGGCGCTTTCGCAACAAAGAGGTCTGCCGCCATATTGCGCGGATATATCCCGCAGCCCGACTCATCAAGACCGGCCAGGCGCCGTTCGTTCTGGTTGATAAATGGCGGTGGGCAGGAATCGTCTTGGTCCTCCGATGGGAGAGCCGATAGCTTGGTTCATCTTCGGTGATCGCCGCCGTGCCTGTTCGGCCGTTGGGCTGGTCGTCCCGTAGGGTGTCTGCCGCAATAGTCCGTATCGCAGCAATTGCGAACCATAAAAAATAGTTGGCGACCTGACCCGTGGCCAATGAATAACAGGTTTGCAATGTGCCATAATCTCGCGCCCGCCAGTCCTCGGATTGCGTTTTCGGAACGTTGTCGTCGCCTGCCGGGCTCTCTTCCGATTTTGAATGCCGTCCCTGTCGTTCGTCTGCGAACGATGCCTGGCGGCTGGGCCAACAGGCCACCCTTGATAAGGAACCTTGATGATTTCCCGATGCCGCCAATTCCTTCCGCTTTCGCTGACTGCCCTGGTTTGCGCCACGCTGGCAATGCCGGTTGGCGCTGAAAGCGCCAAAATGCCCCGGTCTCTGACGATGTCAGCCTATGACACGGGTTCGTCCGGTTTCAATATGGCGGTGGCCATCGGCAAGATGCTCAAGGAAAAAGAGAGCGTCAACCTGCGCGTGCTGCCCGGTGGAAACGACGTTGCCCGTCTGGCACCGATGAAGAGCGGCCGCGCACAAGCGTCGGCCATGGGCACCGGCGGCTATTTTGCGCAGGAAGGTGTGTTTGAGTTTGCGACGCCTGACTGGGGCCCGCAGCCGCTGCAGGTGTTGCTTGCCTCGACGTCATGCAACGGCCTGACGCTCGGCGTAGCCGCGGACACCGGCGTCAAGGAAATTGCCGACCTCAAAGGCAAGCGGGTGGGATTCGTGGTCGGTGCGCCGGCTCTGAATCAGAACGCTCTGGCCGTGCTGGCGTTTGCCAACCTGACCCAGGAAGACGTGACGATTGTCGAGTTTTCCAGCTACGGCGCAATGTGGAAAGGCATGACCAACAATGAGGTTGACGCCGCATTTGCCTCGACCCTGTCCGGTCAGGCTCGCGAAGTTGACGCGTCGCCGCGCGGTTTGCTGTGGCCGCCCGCGCCCGCTGACAATGCGGCTGGCTGGGAGCGCCTGCGCAAGGTCGGTCCGTACTACTACCAACTCGATGCAACCTGTGGTGCTGGTGGCCTGAGCAAGGAAAAACCGACCTCGTTGCCCGCCTACCCGTATCCGATCTTCATGACCTATGCGAAGGAGAAGACCGACACGATCTATGCGCTGACCAAGTCGATGATCGAAAACTTCGACGTCTACAAGGACAGCGCACCTGGTGCCGAAGGTTTGGCTCTCGACCGTCAGAACCTGCAATGGGTGCTGCCGTATCACGAAGGCACGGTAAAGGCTTTCAAGGAAGCTGGTGTCTGGACCGAAGAGGCGCAGCAGCACAACGATATGCTGGTCAAGCGCCAGAATGTGCTGGGTCAGGCGTGGGACAAATTCATGGCCACCAAGCCCGATGAGGACAAGGAAGCCTTTACCAAAGCCTGGATGCAAGTCCGTGCGGCGGCTCTTCAAGAAGCCGGCATGGACGTCATTTTCAACTGACTATCACTACCTCCTTCTCCCCCCTGAAGAGCTTTTCTGATGACTGATGCACCCGCTGACGCCCTGGCCGAAACTGACGAATCGGGTAAACGGACCTTATCGACTCTCTGGCGTGTTGTCCTGCTTTTCTGGACGGCCATCTCGTTGGCGCTGTGCATCAACCAGCAGTTCACGCTGCGATTCTTTATCGACTTCACCATGCTCGATACGGAATACTTCTGGGCGTTGATTGCGGTTTTGATGCCGCTGGCGTTCTTGATTTACCCGGCCAGGCCCGGTCTGCATACCAATCGCGTGCCCTGGTACGACGTGTTGTTGTTCCTGTTGGCAACATCGCTTTCTCTGGCCATGATTCTTACCGCTCGCGAGTCAGCGGCGGCCGGCTGGGAATACAGCGCGGTTTCGGTAGCGCCGGCCTGGACGCTCTGGGCCGCCATCGCCATCTGGGTGCTGGTGCTGGAAGCCTTGCGCCGGGCCGGTGGGACGACGCTGTTTCTCATCATGGCGGTGTTCTCAGTGTTCCCGTTGTTCTCTGGCGTGTTGCCTGCGCCACTGAACTCGCCGTCAGTGCCGGTTTTCGATACCGCCGCCTTTCACGTGTTTTCTCGCGAGAGCATTCTGGGCGTGCCGATGCGGGCGTTTGCCGAGCTGGTCATCGGGTTTCTGGTCTTCGGAACCGCGTTGCAGCACACCGGGGCTGGCGCTTTCTTCATTGATTTCGCCTTCGCGCTGTGTGGCCGCTTTCGCGGTGGTGCGGCAAAAGTTGCCATTTTTTCGTCCGGCCTGCTTGGCTCGATGAGTGGCAGCGTCATTTCCAACGTGCTGACGACCGGCACCATGACGATTCCGGCAATGAAGCGCTCGGGCTTTCGCGCCTCGACTGCCGGCGCGATCGAAGCCTGCGCCTCAACGGGCGCAGTGCTCGCCCCGCCGGTGATGGGCGCCACGGCCTTTGTCATGGCCGAGTTTCTGGATATTCCGTACGCTACCGTGGCGCTTGCCGCGGCAGTGCCGGCCATCTTTTACTTCTTTGCTCTGTTCGTCCAGATCGACTGTAACGCCGGACGTCATTCGATGAAGGGCCTGCCGCAGGCAGAGTTGCCCCGCCTCGGCAAGGTGTTGCGCGAGGGCTGGTACTTCATCTTCGTGATCATCCTGCTGGTCGTGCTGCTGCTGGTCATGAAGCGGGAGAACTGGGCACCGTGGTTTGCCACCGTGTTGCTGTTGGTGCTCAATCAGTTGTTCTCGAAACATCGCTGGGGCTGGTCTGATATCTCGACCTTCCTTGAGGCCAATGGCCGGGTGTTCGTCGAGTTGGCCACCATTCTGGCTGGCGTTGGTTTGCTGGTCGGCGCGTTTTCACTGACCGGTCTGACTGGCACCCTCACCACCGAGTTGCTGCACATTGCGGGCAGTTCAACCTGGTTGCTGATGCTGATGGGCGCACTGACCGCCTTCGTGCTCGGCATGGGCATGACTATTACCGCTTGCTATATCTTCCTGGCGGTATTGCTGGCGCCGAGCCTGATTGAGGTTGGACTCAATCCGCTGGCCGTCCACATGTTCGTCATGTACTGGGGCATGGTGTCGTTCATTACGCCGCCAGTTGCGCTGGCCGCCTTTGCTGCGTCGTCGGTTGCCAAATCGTCGCCAATGCAGACCGGTGTTGAAGCCATGCGCATCGGTGCCATCATCTACTTCGTGCCGTTCTTCTTCGTCATGAATCCGGTGCTGGTTCTGCAAGGTGATCTGACCAACTTCCCGATTCACTTCATTACGGCCTTGCTCGGCATCACTTTGGTGGCCAGTGGGCTGCAGGGTTACCTCCCGCTGGCGGGTGACTTGCGGCATACCAAGTGGCTCGAGTGGCCGTTGCGTGCGGCACTGTTCATCGGCGGCTTGATGTTCGTGGCGCCGGGTGGCGGCATGATGCCGTTGTCACCGGTTGCGATGACTGGCGCAGCAGCGCTGATTGCGATTCCGTCGGCAATTCTTGCTCGGGTGATGTGCCGTCGGGTGCAGCCCGCCTGATCGGCTAGCGGGCAGGGCGACAACCGTATTGGTTGATGAAGCCACAAACAAGGCAATGCGTTGCCTTGTTTGTGGCTTCAGTCCTTTGCGCCAATGACTGAATTATTGGGGTGCCCTCAGTGCCCCGTTGTTCATCCTTTCGCTCAGGCCGGCAGAGCGCGCTCAATGATCTCTTCCGTCTTGACCATTGCTGTCACGTCCCCATAGACGAACCCCGCCTTTCCGGCATCCAGCCGTTGCGCGCAAAACCCCTCAAATACGAAGTCAGGCGCATACCTTCTCAGCGCTGCCGCCTGTAACG
>CAXBNM010000183.1:0-9188 GCA_963976885.1 uncultured Burkholderiaceae bacterium | reverse complement strand
AAATCGTTGTCTCGTCGGCCGACCGCAACGACTTTCTGAAAAAGCCCTCGCTGCATTGACGCCGCAGGCAAGCGCGTTCAGGCCTCGTCGGTCCGTCTTGGACGCCTTGGCGGACGCGGCGCGGCGCGGCGTGCCGACGCCAGTTGTGTCGGCACGGTTTCGGGCCGTGACTCACCCGGCATCAGCGTTTCGAGACCGAACGGGCCGACAGCCACGCGAATCAGGCGCAAGGTCGGAAAGCCGGTAGCCGCCGTCATGCGGCGCACCTGCCGGTTGCGCCCTTCGCTGATGGTCAGTTCAATCCAACTGGTAGGAATTGCCTTGCGGAATCTGACGGGCGGATTGCGTGGCCACAGCCAGGTCGGCTCGGGCACTCGCTTCACCTTGGCCGGTCGGGTCTTGCCGTCCTTGAGTTCGACGCCACTGGCCAGCAAAGCGGCCGCCTCTTCGGTGATTTCGCCTTCCACCTGCACGCAGTAGGTTTTGGGCAGGCGATGGCGTGGATCGGCCAGGCGGGCCTGCAGACGACCATCGTCAGTCAGCAACAGCAAGCCCTCGCTGTCGCGGTCCAGCCGCCCGGCGGCATAGACACCGGGTTGGGAAATGTAGGCGGCCAGCGTGTTCTGCGGTTCTTCACCGCTGAACTGAGAAAGCACACCATAGGGTTTGTTCAACAGCAAAAGCACAGCCGCACCAGTTGGGGTCAGATCATCAAGCCCGTCACAGTAACGGGTTTTCAGCAGACTGCAAGGTGAGATTGAGAACCGACCCCGTTTCCAGAGCAACCGGCGGGCTGGAATACCCGGAAACCGACGCCGATTGCGCCGGCTCGGCCGTATCCTGGAACAACGCTGCGCCGTCATCGGCTTCGAGCAGGTCGTCGGCCTTGAGCAAAACGGTCGTCGAGTCGGCATCGTCGCGGTCGTCATCCTCGGCAAGCCGGTAGCGGTTACTGACATTGACCCGAAAAGAGGCGGTTGCGGTCTCGCTCACATTGCCGGCCGGATCGATCGACACCACGGAGATCGATGAGCGGCCATTGGCCACCGGCACCAGATCGAAGGTGAGCTGATAGTCGCCATCACGATCGACGATGCCCTCAAGGGTGACCTCCCCCCAGGTGATCCGAATGGTTGAGTGCGCCTCGGCCTTGCCCCAGATCTGCACGCCATCGGCGGCCGAGGCATTGTCGACCACGTCGCGCGTGTCGCCCACCGCGGTAATGGTCGGCCGCACGGGCGGGGTTTCGTCAAATGACAGACCAAGGCTGATGGCCTGCGTAGTGGCTTCGCTGGTGTTGCCGAAGCTATCGGTTGCCGTCACTTCGATCGTGTCCACGGCGCCGGATGGCAATTCGTCGGTCGCGAAAACCAGGGTAAAGCGGCCGTCCGCGCCGGCGCGACCGCTGGCACTGACATCGCCCCAGCTGGCGGTAACCAGCGCATTGGCTTCGGCAGAGCCGCTGACCTCAAGCCCGGCCGCCAGTTCGTCGACATCGAGAACATTGTCGCCGGCAATTGGTGCCAGCACCGGCGCCGTGGGCGCCGTGCCATCAACCTCAAGAACATAGGGATCGCTGAGCGGCGACCGGCCGCCGTCGCTATCGAGCAAGCGGACGGTATAAGACTGTCGGCCACTCGGCACGTCCTGGTCGGTGAAACTCCAGGTGGTGCCATCGACTTGTGCATCACCCACAAAATTGCCATTGCGATAAACCGCCAGGCGTTCGCCGGCGGCCAGAGCCATATCCATCGTGCCGCTCAGGCTCGGGCTGCTGTCATTGGTCTGCGCGCCCGGGGCCAGCGCGCCCGGGCCTATCGTGACGCCGCCATCCGTGCCCGGATTACCGTCCGCATCGACCGGTGCCGGTGCATCGCTGCTGGCCGTAGCGATCGAGGCGGTTCGCTGCGCCAGGGCACCTGAGCCGGCGCTGTCGGGACTGACGGCGCTGTCGTCGCCACCACCGCCGCCACCGGCTGCCGCACCGGCCACCGCCAATCCGCCGAGCCCGGCAGCCAGCAGGGGCCATGAGAAACCGCCACCGCTGTCATCCCGCGCGGCATCATCGGTGCTCGCCACCTCCGGCGCGCTGGCCACCGGTCGCAAGCCGGTAATCGTCGGCGGCGTCGTCCAGAGCAACGCAGAGCCATCGGCCAGTTGCGTCGCATCGGCGTTGCCCGGTGTCAGCAATTCGCCGGGCGCCCCGCCGATCGACTCAAGTTCGATCGCACAACCGCGATAATCAAGCTCGCAAATGAAAAAGTAGTCGACCAGAAGAACATCACCGTTGCCGGCGAGCACATCAATCAGCAAGTCGTCACCTACCCTGCGGATGATGGCATCCTGCTTCTGATCAGGATTGAGCGTATCGATCAGGCGATAGCTGGCGCCGCCGAAAGCGTCGACGCGCAACACCCCATCAGAAATAGGAATGATCTGCTCTTCACCCGTGGGTCGGGTTACCTGTAAAGCCTGTGCCATGGACAACTTCCTCGATGCTGAAACAAACCGGCCGCACTGTCAGGCGGTCGGTCAGGATATTCGTCGCAGAATTTTCCCATGCACCCGGTCCGGATTACCGGCACGACGTCTCGCGGTGGACGCTTGTGAGCCGGTAATCCGTACCTTACGTGATAAATATCACGTCTGTCATCGCCTCACTCAGTCGGCTTTGACTTTACTGCTGGCTCGTTTCGCCGCCTTTTTTGCAGGTGCCGCTTTCGCCTGCGCTACCAGCATCCGCTTGTAGGTCGGGCTCAGCAAAATCTCATCGATACAGACATGAGCGGGCGCCAGCGCCACGTGAGCAATACTTTCGGCCAGGTCTTCAGGCTGCAGCAAACGCGCCCGCTCCTCTTGCGGAACGGGTATCGGGCGCTTGTCGAGAATTTCGGTCGCCACCTCGGCAGGGTTGATAACGGTAGAACGAATACCGTGCACGAACTCTTCCAGGTTGATGCTGTGGCTCATCGCCACCACCGCATGCTTGCTTGCCGTGTACACCGGCCCCGACAACGAACTGACAAAACGTCCGGCCCATGACGAGGTATGAATCAGCACACCGTCTTTCTGACGACGCATGATCGGCAAGACGGCAATCGAACAATAGAACGCGCCCGACAGATTGACCCCAAGCACGGTATCGATACCGTCGGCAGCCAGATCGGCCCAGCTGCGCTTGGGAATATTCAGGCCGGCATTGTTGACCAGAATATCGAGACGACCATATTTTTTATCGATGGCGGCGACAATCGTTTTGCTGGTCGCGGCAATGGCCAGATCACCGGCTTGCACCCACGCTTCACCGCCGGCAGCAGTAATCGAATCGGCAACCTTCTCTAGCGCATCAGCCCGGCGGCCGGTGAGCACGACAGTGGCGCCCAGCGAAGCCAGCTTGCGGGCCACACCCGCGCCAATGCCCGAGCCTGCTCCGGTAATCCAGGCGACTTTGCCAGCCAGTGACTGGCTGGCTGACGCCGGGGTGGCAACCGACGCGGCGGCTTGTTTTTTGCCGGCCTTGTTCTTCTTGGATTTAGCCTTTGACGGTGAACTTTTTGCCATGGTGGTACCTGTCTCCTCGTGGGGATGCTGCGATTTGCCGACCCGTTGTCGGGCGCCGCCAGGGCTTTGGCCTGTAGCCTGCTCTGGCAACACACGTGCTGCGGGCCGGAGTTATTTACCGGAACCGGGACAGACAAGCCGATAGAAAGTACCGACGCGCTTGTCTTCAACCCAGCCACGGGTTTTCTGATCAAACTGCTGAAAATGTTCGCTGGCCAGGTGTGTCTTGAACGCCGCCTCGTCGTCGTAAATCTCGTACAGAAAAATATGATTCGGATTGTCGGCGGCCACGGTGACATCAAACTGGCTGCAACCAGCCTCATTATTCACTGAGGTGGCCGCGTTGGCCAGCATCTCCCGTCTGAACTCAGCCTGATAGGCAGGCTTGATGAAAAAGTCCACGGTCACGACGTACATCTCAAATCTCCAGAGCGATAACAGAGCGAACAAAATCAGCGACTGCGCGGTCAAACTCGGCGGCTTGTTCAAGATTGACCGCGTGGCCGGCCTGCAGATCGGCAACCTTGCAATGACCGATTTCGGTCAGGGCAAGATCGCGCAGCGGCTGAAAGCGTTTTTCGAAAAGACCATTGACCAGCAAGGTCGGGCATTGAACCCGGTGCAGCACGCTCAGGGCTGACAGTTGCGGACCGGTAATACGATTGAGCCGCTCGACCGCCAATGGGTCGACCCGGTCGGCCTCGCGCAACAGCATCTGACGAATCTCGGGTGCCAGGCGCAGCGCATGGCGCGGATGAAAAGGCATCCGCCGCAACGCCGGCCGGCCTTCGGTAAGCAGCGCATCAAGGCGCGCAGTTCGAGCCGGATCATCGGTGAAGCGGCTCGAGGGTCCGAGCGCCGACAAGGAGTTCAGAAATACCAGCCCGCGCAGCCGGTCGCCATGGCGAGCCGCGTAGTGCAGCGTAATCCCGGCACCGAACGAATGCCCGCAGAGCAGAATCCGGTCGGTGCCCAGCGATTCGCGCACTTGTTCGATCTGCGCCAGCATCGCCGGCATTTCGTAGTGCGCACGGTCTTCGGGCGTGGGTGAGTCACCATGCCCCCATAGCTCCAGGCAAACCGGCTGAACGTGCTCGGCCAGCGCTGGCAGGTTATCGGTCCATTGATGGCGGCTCAGCAGCATGCCGTGCAGGAACAGCATCGCTGGCCGCGGATCGCGCGCGTTGAACTGATGATGGGCCGCCCAGGAGGGGCCAGGCCGGGGCAAACTGGTCAAGGCTTTGCATTAGAAGGTGGTGGCAATCACCGCATTGTGCCCTGATCCTGCATTTGCCCCTGCGCCGGCCAGATCCCGCTTGATGGCCTCGCGCACCCGTTGCGCCGATTCCTGCCGCACCGGTCCGTAGCCACGGATGTCCATCACCCGTTTCACGATGGCGGTGCGGGCCGCCAGATTGCCGGCATTCAGATCGTCCAGCAACTCGTCAAGCAAGCCTTCGAACCAGGCCAGCAAGGCGCGTTCTTCACGCCGCTCAGCCGTATGACCGAACAGATCGAGCGGTGTGCCCCGCAAGCCCTTCATGGCCCGCAACGCACGCAAAGGCCATTGCATCCAGGGCCCGAACTCCCGCTTGAGTGGGCGCCCGCGCGCATCGCGTGCGCCGTTCAACAGCGGCGGTGCCATGTGATAGTGCACCTGCCATTCGCCCTCGAACTGGCGTTCCAGGTCGGCGCGAAAGGTGCTGTCCAGATGCAGTCTGGCCACTTCGTATTCGTCTTTGATGGCCATCAGTTTGAACAGGCTTCTGGCCACCGCGACCGTCAGCGCATCGCTGTCGGGCGCCACTTCTGCCTCCCGTGCGCGCACCTTGTCGAGCATGGTCCGATACCGCGCGGCATAGCCGGCATTCTGGTAGTCGGTCAGATACTGAACCCGGCGCGCGATGACTTGCGCGGTGGTTTCCTCGGTAACCGGCGCCGGACTCAGATGCTGCTCAACCACCTCGGGTTGCGCGCACGCCAGCCGGCCCCAGGCCAGGGCGCGACGGTTGGCGGCTACCGCCACGGCGTTCAGTTCGATGGCCTGATCGAGCGCCTGCAAGGACACCGGCACCAGGCCGAGTTGCCACGCATAGCCGAGCAACATGACATTGGCAAAAACGCTGTCACCGAGCAGCTTTTCGGCCATCCGGTTGGCGTCGAGCCGAGCCAGATTGCCCCGTCCGATCACCGCCTCGATGGCGGCCATGCGCTGATCAACCGCCAGACTCGCATCGCGAATACGCACGATATCGCCGGTCGGCATTTCGGCCGAGTTGACCACCGCCTTCATGCCGGCACGGTAGGTTGCCGAGGCCTTGGGCGAAGCACTGGTAACAATATCGCAGCCAATCAGCGCGTCGGCGCTGGCGCGGTCAATACGCACCTGATGCAGTTGTGCCGGCGTTGCCGCCAGGCGCAGATAACTCAGTACCGGACCGAACTTTTGCGCAAAGCCGGTGAAGTCGAGCACCGAGGCGCCCTTGCCTTCCAGGTGCGCCGCCATGGCAATCAGCTGGCCGACCGTAATGACGCCGGTACCACCGACACCGGTAATCAGCAGATTGAACGGGCGCGACAAATCCGCTGGTACCGGTGTGGGCAGGCTGGCCGCCGGCACACCCGGATCAAACTCGCTACCCTGGGCGCGGCGCCGCTGGCCACCTTCAACGGTGATGAAACTCGGACAGAAACCGTTCAGGCACGAATAATCCTTGTTGCAGGTGGACTGATTGATGCGCCGCTTGACGCCGAGCGGCGTGCGCAGCGGCTCCACACTCAGACAGTTGGACTCCACCGAACAGTCGCCACAACCTTCGCAGACCAGATCATTGATCACGACAAAACGGGCCGGGTCGGCAAGCTCGCCGCGCTTGCGACGCCGCCGCTTTTCGGTGGCGCAGGCCTGTTCGTAAATCAGCACCGTCACGCCTTTGATGTCGCGCAGGCGCCGCTGCACCGCGTCGAGATCGCGGCGGTGCGAAAAGCGGGTGCCGGGCGGATACTGATTGACGACATAACTCTCGGGCGATTCGGAAACAATCTCGATGTGCGAGACGCCCTCGGCACGCACACTGGATGCGATGGCGCGCACATTGATGGGTCCGTCCACGGGCTGCCCACCGGTCATCGCCACCGCATCATTGAACAGAATCTTGTAGGTGATGTTGGCGCCAGCGGCAATGGACTGGCGAATCGCCATCGAACCGGAATGGTAGTAAGTGCCTTCGCCCAGATTCTGAAAGACATGGCCGTGACCGGTAAAGCGTGACGATGCGGCCCAGTTGACGCCCTCACCGCCCATCTGAATCAACGAGGTGGTGTCGCGATCCATCCAGCTGGCCATGAAATGGCAACCGATGCCGGCCAGCGCCTTGGAACCGGCCGGCACCTTGGTCGAGGTGTTGTGCGGACACCCCGAACAGAAGTACGGTGTGCGTGCAGCACCGGCCACCTGAATCGGCGCTTCGGCCTGCTCGATCAGACATGCCGCGCGAGCCTGAAAGTCGTGGCCCGGAAACAGCGGATCGAGACGCGCAGCAACAATTCGTGCCAACTCGATCGGCGCCAGCTCGCCAGTCCAGGGCACCAGATCGTGACCGCTTTCATCGAGCTTGCCGACCATCCGCTGCGGCTTGTCGCCGGGGTAATCGTAAAAGTATTCCTTGAACTGACTTTCGATGATGCCGCGCTTTTCTTCGACGACAAGAATTTCGCGCTTGCCGCGCACGAAGTCGAGCGCATCGCGCCGCGCCAGCGGCCACACCATGCCAACCTTGTAGACATCAATGCCCAGGCGCCGGCACTGCGCTTCATCCAGCCCCAGCAGACGCAACGCCTCCATCAGGTCGAGATGGCCCTTGCCGGTGGTGACAATGCCGTAGATCGCATCAGGCAAACCATAGATGGCATGGTCAATCGGATTGGCGTTAGCAAACGCGTAGACCGCATCTTTTTTGCAGTGCAGCCGCTCCTCGATCTGCGGACCGGGCAGATCCGGCCATCGGTAGTGCAGGCCATCGGCTGGCATCGCAAACTCAGGCGTTTTGAACACGCGATCCGGCTGCAATTCAACACTGGCCGCCGACTCCACGGTTTCGGAAATCGCCTTGAAACCGACCCACGTTCCGGAAAAGCGGCTCAGCGCATAGCCGTATTCGGCAAAGGCCAGATACTCGGCAATGCTGGCCGGATTCAAGGTCGGCATGAACCAGCTCATGAAGGCCACATCGGACTGGTGCGGCATGGACGAGGACACGCAGCCATGATCGTCACCCGCCACCACCAGCACGCCCCCGGTCGGCGATGAACCGTAGGCATTGCCATGCTTGAGCGCATCGCCCGAACGGTCCACCCCGGGCCCTTTCCCGTACCAGAGCGCATACACCCCATCGACCTCGCGGTCCGGGTTGGTTTCAACCTGTTGCGAGCCGAGCACGGCCGTGGCGGCAAGATCTTCGTTGATGGCCGGCAGAAACTCGATGTGTTGACCGGCAATGAGTTTTTTGGCGCGCCACAATTCCATGTCGAGTGAGCCGAGCGGTGAGCCGCGATACCCGGACACGAAACCGGCGGTCTTCAGACCGGCCAGGCTGTCCCGGCTGCCCTGGTCGAGCAACGCGCGCACCAGCGCCTGTGTGCCTGTCAGAAACACCCGCCCCGAAGTGGCCGTGTACCGCTGGTCGAGCGTGTAGTCGGCTAACGCCGGGCCCGACACCCCATCCCGTTGTGCGTCCGGTTTACTGTTGCCGTTGCGATGCATCTCGACCTCCGTCAGAAAGTTCCGGCCATCTGCCGGCGCCATCAAGCCGCCAGCCCGGGCGCCGCGAACACAGCCTGGCCCGCCCGGATCGGGGCCGTCGCCATTTCCCGACCAGTATAGTTCGGACCATCTGAAATATATGACCTAATTGAGCATTACAACCCGCAATAAACGATGATATTGTTCGAATCTCTTGCCAAAGACGAATAATTCTTCCGAATGGACATAAGCCTCGAATCCAAAGACCTTGAATTGCTGCGCCGCCTGCAGGCCGACGCCCGCCCGTCAAATGCGGAGCTGGCCGAAGCCACTGGAATGTCTGCCAGCGCCTGCTACCGGCGCGTGCGCAGTCTGGAGGCGAGCGGCATCATCCGCGGTCAGGTTGCCATCCTTGATGCGGCACGCCTCGGCTTGCGATTCAATGCCATCGTGCACGTCTCGTTGTTTCGCCATGACCGCAGCCACGTCGAACAATTCGTCAGGCGCATCCAGACCCGACCGGAGGTCATCGAATGCTTTGCCACCACCGGCGAAGCGGACTACCACCTGCGAATCGTGGCCGACGATGCCGACACATACAATGCCTTCCTTGATGAGTTCCTGCTTGGTCTGCCCGGCGTGTCGCGCATCCAGACCAATCTGATCCTCAAAGAGATCAAACAAACCACTGCACTGCCTCTGTAGTGCAACGATTCAGCCCAAGGAGCAAGCGTGCGTCAAACGACCGTCTTTCGTGCCAGGAAAATTCTGACCATGAACCCCAATCGGCCTCACGTCGACCATGTGGCGGTCCGTGATGGCCGGATTCTGGCGACCGGCAGCCTTGCCGAAATGCAGGGCTGGGGCGAATTCACGCTCGACGAGC
>CAXBNM010000182.1:0-9283 GCA_963976885.1 uncultured Burkholderiaceae bacterium | reverse complement strand
AGGCTGCTCCACCCCGCATCAAAACTTTCCCGACATGAAGGCCCCTCGGCACTTCATAATGGGCTGAACCAACTTAACCAGCCCAAATTCGAGGTTGGAGATTATAGATACCTGCAGGGCACTGGTCAACTCCCCGCGCAGTTAAAACGCACTAAATTTACTCCCGGCGGTTCCGCGGCGCGCAGATATCCAGCTTACCCCTGCTGTTGCACCTGCTGGTCAATCGCCCCGAACAGGCTGTTGCCGTCGGCATCCAGCATTTCCAGCCGCACCCGGTCCCCGAACTGCATGAACGGGGTCGTCGGCTTGCCATCGCGAATCGTCTCGATCATGCGGATCTCGGCGATGCAGCTGTAGCCCAGACCACCATCCGCCACCGGGCGACCCGGGGTGCCGTCGTCATCCTTGTTGGACACTGTGCCCGAGCCGATAATGGTGCCGGCGCACAGGGGCCGGGTTTTCGCCGCATGAGCGATCAGGGTCGGGAAGTCGAAGGTCATGTCGACACCGGCATTGGCCTTGCCGAACAGCTCGCCATTGTAGCTGACGCGCAGCGGCAGGTGGAGGCGCCCGCCGTCCCAGGCCTGGCCCAGTTCAGGAGCCTCGACGATTTTGCGCAGTTGGTCCCAGTTTTCGTAAAAGTAGCCGGCCGTCAAGGTTGTGTACTCAGGCACGATATCGGCCAGCAACGGATACGGCGTGAGCGTCATTTCAATGCCACGCGTTTTGACTGCGGTAAACATCTTGCGATTGTTGCCCAACTGACTCGACGGAAATATCTTCACCGTCACCCGGCCGTCGGTGTATTGCTTGACCAGTTCGGCGAACTTGTCGGCTGCTCGCCCCTTGGGCGACGTCGGTGCATTGCTGTGCCCTAACCGGATGGTCGTCTTGGCATCAACGTCGGGGGCCGCAAAAGATGCAAAAGCGCACAGCGCTATCGCGAGTACAAGATGTCTCATCGTTGGTGTCTCTCTACTTTTTTGGGCAGATTCTTTTAGTGAACTGCAGCATAGTCCGTCATTCGCGACGAATCAATGACATTCCGGAATCTGCCCAAAAAATGGAACACCTGTTACTGAGGCACTGGCAGAGGAATCAACATCTGACGGAACAAGGCTTCGGTGGCAATGTCATTGAAACCTGATGCATCACGCACGCCGGCACGCTCGCGAATGCCGGCTGCCACGCGGCCGTCACGCTCGATCAGCACCCGTTCTTCATTCAACGACTTGAAGCGCGTGGGTTGATTCAGAAAACTCATCACCCGTGCATCGCCAAGCACTTCAATCGTATAAGTGCCTGTGCCAAGGCTTGTGCAATTGCGAATCGACACCGGATTGCTCCAGATTGGGCTGGTGCGCAAGCACTCGTAATAAGTTACCTGCGAAGCATCGGCAAACGCCACGCGCAGACTCGGCGTCTCGGCGTAAAAATCACCGGTACCCGCCGGACGCACATCAACGCCTGGCAGCTCGCCAAACTCGACCGTACTGGGTTCCCACCATTCGTGGCTGGGCAAGGAAGTACCGCTGGCATTAGTGCGCTGCGTGAATATGCACGGTGTACCGCGCGCCACACCTATAAGTTGCTCAAGGTTGCTGGCGACTGTCGAGATCTGGTCAATCGTTGTGCTGTTATCCAATTGCGTACAGGCCGGCGCTGGATTGCTGCCATCGACGCCGCCCGCGGCAATATTCGCGTTATAGGCGCGCAATTGATTGTCTGCTGAATCGGTATAGCGCGGCGCGAACTCATCGACGGTTCGAAGCACATCATGGCGCTCGGAGCCGGTCGGAAAAGTTGTCGTGCCCAGCACGCCCAGGTTGGACGGACCGTAGTCGTCAAACATCACGAAACCGTCGCCGCCGGGCTGCGTGCGAATATCAAAAATGACGCTGCTCATCGTCTGCCCCGACACATCGGTGCGCAGAATCGACTCGCTGCCGGTTGCATACATGTCGCAGTAATTGAACGGCCGCGAACCGGATCGGGCCGCGCCCAGCGTAGTACGGTAGCCCAGCGGGCAAGTGCGCCATTGCTGACCATTCCAGAACAAGTCATCAGCCCGTTCGGGGTCGGGGCCGAAGTCCCAATTCTGCGGAGCGCCCTCGACGCTGCGCGAGTATTGCTCGGTGCGTGCGAAGTAACCGTTGCTGTCGGCCGTCGCATCGTCGAGCGTTTGCATGTGCACCTTGTATTGCCAGTTGCCCGAATCGGTATAGCTGAGCGAGCGCAACTGTACGCCCGCCTCATTGACGATGGAACCATCACCACTGCCGACGCCGCCGTTATCACCGCCGCCTCCTCCACTACCGTCACCAGGATTGGGGTTGGCGCCGCCGCCGCAGGCCGTCAGGGCAATCGTGGCCAGGGCCAGCATCAGGTGGCGCGTCTTGAATCGGGTTGACATGACTCCTCCGGATAATTTTTATCGATAGAGGCATCATAAGCCGATAGCACCCCGGACAGCCCCCATGACGCGTTTTGACAAGAATTCGCGGCGCGGCATCGAGCCGCATCAACTCAGGCCCAAGCCCAGGTCACCACCAGACAGGTAACCGCCACGACAGTAAACACCAGCCGCATTGGCAGAATGCCAGTCGTGCGCACCGGTGCAGCGCCGCCGTACAGACGCCAGTCAACCAGCAAGGTCACCAGCAATGCGCCGGCCAGCCACAACAACGGCCGCGGATAAGTCAGTTGCGCAACCACGAAACCATACGCGGCCGGCAATGCGCACCAGACCAGCCGGACAACTATCTGCATGCGACTGAACGCGGCGCCAGCAACCAGCAACAGACCGAGGTGCGAGGCGCCGACAAACGCGAGCATCAACGTGCCAAGCAGCACTTGCGAAGCCAGCGCGATGAAAGTGACCGGTGGCGCGGCGAAGACAACCAGCAATGCCTGAGCGAGCAGCGGAATCAGCGCAACGAATGTGAGCCACCAGGCACCTCGCCGGACCCGATCGTCGAGCCGGTAGGCCGGCGTCGTCATCCGTTGCCGCCACCCGAGGCGCGACGAAACCGGTAAATGGCCTGGGTCGAGCGCAGGCCTTGCAACATTCGCACGGGCCGCCCGTTGTTGAGAAAGGCGCGCGCGGTAATTTCAAGCCCCATCGCGCCAAGGAAATCTTCGAAGTCGCGCACCGTACTCAGGTGCAGGTTAGGCGTGTCGTACCAGCGATAAGGCATCTCGCGCGACACCGGCATGCGGCCACGCAGAATCGACCAGGCGTGATACCAGTGACCGAAGTTGGGAAACGACACAATGCCCTCAGCGCCCAACTCGGACATTTCCCGCAACACATGTTCGGTACGGTGCGTGACCTGAATCGCCATCGACAACACCACCAGATCGAAGCTGGTATTACCAAACAGATCGAGTCCGTCTTCGATGTCGCGTTGAATGACGTTGACCCCGCGGTCAACACAGGCGAGCACCTGGTTGTCGTCAATTTCGACGCCGTAGCCGAAACAGTTTTTCTGGGCTTGCAGATAGTGCAGCAGCGAACCGTCACCACAGGCCAGATCAAGAATTCGGCTGCCGGCCGGTGTCCAGTCGGCAATCAGGGCCAGGTCGGGACGCAACTCGTATTGGGCTTTCATGCGCTCGCCTGTCCTTCGGCCGCCGCTGCGGGCGACTCGATTTCGCTGAAGATGCGCCCGAAGTAACTGCGCACCAGCGCGTGGTATTGCGGATTGTCGAGCAGGAACGCATCGTGACCGTGCGGTGCGTGAATCTCGGCATAAGTGACGGCGCGATTATTGTTCAGCAATGCCTGCGTGATTTCGCGACTGCGCTCGGGCTCGAAGCGCCAGTCGGTAGTAAATGAAGCCACCAGAAAACCGCACTGCGCCGGCGCCAAGGCGGCACTGAGCCGGCCTGCGTGATCGCGCGCCGGATCGAAGTAATCGAGTGCCCGGGTTATCAGCAGATAGGTATTGGCATCAAAGTAGCCGGCAAATTTTTCGCCCTGATAACGCAGATACGACTCAATTGCGAAGTCAACGTCATAGCTGAAACTGAAGCTGCCATTTTGCAAAGAGCGGCCAAACTTGCTGGCCATGACATCATCGGAAAGATAGGTGATGTGGCCGATCATGCGCGCTACCTGCAAGCCATGATTGGGCACAACACCATGATCATAGAAACGGCCGCCGTAAAACTGCGGATCGGTAATGATGGCGCGCCGGGCAACTTCATTGAAGGCAATGTTCTGCGCCGACAGCTTGGGCGCCGAAGCAATCACGACGGCATGGCGCAAGCGAGTCGGGTACATCGTGCTCCAGGCCAGCGCCTGCATACCACCCAGGCTGCCCCCCATTACCGCGGCAAACTGATCGATTTGCAGATGATCGGCCAGCAAAGCCTGCGTGTGAACCCAGTCTTCAACCGTCATGAACGGGAAATCAGGGCCGAACGGTTTGCCGGTGGCCGGATCGATACTGCCCGGTCCGGTGGAGCCGAAACAACTGCCCAGATTATTGACGCCGATCACGAAAAACCGATTGGTATCGACCGGCTTACCCGGCCCGACCATGTTGTCCCACCAACCGGTGTCATCAGGGGCGTCGGCATAAAAGCCGGCTACATGATGCGAAGCATTCAACGCATGACAGATCAGCACCGCATTGGAATGATCGGCGTTGAGTTCGCCATAGGTTTCATACACCAGTTCATAGGCGGGCAACACCGCGCCACTGCGCGTCGTTAACGGCTCATTGACCTGAAAACGGTTGATTTCAACCGCACCCACCGACGCCGTCATACGCCGGGCTCCGGTGTGCTGAGTCGGGCCAGCGCAAGACCGATCTTGGCCGGATCGTCGGAACGCACCAATCGCGTCACCGGATTGACCAGCTTGGATACTTCGCTGAGCAAGATCTCGCGTTTGACGCGCAACAGACTGGCCGGATGCATCGAGAACTCGGTCAGACCCATGCCAAGTAACAGGCGCGTGGCGCGCGGATCACCGGACAGCTCGCCACAAACCGACACCGGCTTGCCCGCCTTGCGCGCCGCATCGATCGTCATCGCGATCAGGCGCAGCACGGCGGGATGATATGAATCGTAGAGCGCAGCAACTTCGCTGTCCGAGCGGTCGATGGCCAGCGTGTATTGAATCAAATCGTTGGTGCCTATCGATAAGAAATCGAGTTTGCGCAAAAAGAAACCTGCCGACAGTGCCGCAGCCGGCACTTCGATCATCGCCCCGACCGGCACATGTTCGGCCGCGGGCAGGCGGCGCAGCGCAACTTGCTCGCGCGCCCGGTCAAGCAGGCGCAGACATTCGATGATTTCATGGTCGTGCGTAATCATCGGCAACAGGATACGCAATGAACCATGCGCCGAGGCGCGCAGCAAGGCACGCAACTGCACCAGAAACATGTCGGGCCGACTCAGGCAATAGCGCACCGCGCGGCGGCCCAGCGCCGGATTCAGCGCCTGCGCGTCATGGTCACCGTAACTGAGTGCCTTGTCGGCCCCCACGTCGAGCGTGCGAATCGTGACCGGCCGCCCCTGCATCGCCTCGACCGCCTCGCGGTAGGCCTCGTACTGCTCGTCTTCGGTGGGCAGATCGCTGCGATTCATGAACAGGAATTCGCTGCGATACAGACCCACGCCGTCAACACCGTTTTCGAGGGCCAGCGCCGCTTCTTCGGGCATCTCGATATTGGCCATCAGCGCAATGTTCTTGCCATCGAGCGTGCGTGAAGGCACGCCAGCGAGCCGCTTGAGTTTGGCGCGCTCGAGCTCGCGCGAAGCTTGCCGGTGCCGGTATTCGGCCAGCACCGCCTCATCGGGCGCGCAGATCATCAGCCCGGCATCGCCGTCGAGGATGATCCAGTCATCGTCGCGAATGATATTGCTGGCATTTTGCATGCCGACCGCCGTGGGCACATCCATCGAGCGGGCCAGAATGGCAGTGTGGGAAGTCGTGCCGCCCATGTCGATGGCAAAACCCATCCCGTACTTCAGTTCAAGGATGTCGGCCGGGGCGATGTCGTCGGCCACAAAGACCAGCGGGTCGTTGCCGTGTTGGTTGACGGCCCGGCTCGAGCCGGCCAGGCTTTTGAGGATCCGGTCAGACACCTGACGCACATCGCGCCCGCGTTCGCGCAGATAGGCATCGTCGAGTTGCCGGAATTGCGCCGACAACGCCTCGGCCTGCGCGGCAACCGCCCATTCGGCGTTGCGCAGATCGGTGCGGATCATCTCGCTGGCGCTCTCGACCAGCATCGGGTCGGCCAGAATCATCAGATGAATATCGACCAGCGCACGAGCCTCTTCGGGCGCGTCATCGGGCAGACGCTCGCTGATGGATTCAAAATCGTGGCGCACGTTGTCGATGGCAGCCTTGAGGCGATCGAGCTCTTCGACATAGCGACTCTGATCGATGTGGTAGCGATCAACGTCGCGTACCTGCGTGACCAGGCGCCGCGCCCGACCAATGGCGATCCCCCCGCCCAGCCCTGTTCCGTGCACACTGAACATATCAGCTCAAGGCCTCATCAAAGCCGCTCTCGAATAACGCTTTCAACGCGTCGAGAGCGGCGTCCTCATCGGGCCCGTTCACCTCGAGCAGCAATTCCGCCCCTTGCGAAGCGGCCAGCATCATCACCCCCATGATGCTCTTGGCATTGATGCGCCGGCCCTTGCCGGTCAGCCAGACCTCGGCCTTGAAACTGGTCGCCACCTGCGTCAGACGCGCAGACGGGCGGGCGTGCAGCCCAAGCTTATTGACAATCGTGACCTGACAACTCTTCATAGTTACGCCTCGGGGTCTTCGCCGGGTGGTTGCGGCTCAAACAGGCTGGGCTGCATGACCACAATGGCTTGCTGGGCGGCCGGCAACAACATGTCGACCAGCGCCTCGATTTCGGTCCCGCGGCGATGGGTAAGGGTTTTCACCAGCAGCGGCAAATTGACGCCGGCCAGCACCACGACTTTTTTCGGCTCGGCAAGCGCCGCCGCGATGCGCGAGGGCGTCGCGCCCAGAATATCAGTCAGTACGATGACTCCAGAGCCATCATTGATACGCGAGCATAACGTTTGCGCAGCCTCGATGGCCTCGGCCGGATCTTCATCGGGAATCACGTCGAGCGCCGCCAACTGGGGCGGCATGCGCCCGAAAATATGGCGCGTGCAGTGAATCAGCGAAGTGCCGAGCGGCTCATGAGAAATGACCAGCACGCCAATCATTGCGTGGCGACTGCCTTTTCGAGGCCATCGATGAACATGGCCGCGACATCAAAGCCAGCCTGCCTGGCAATCTCCTGAAAGCCGGTCGGGCTGGTGACGTTGATTTCGGTAACGGATTCGCCAATCACATCGAGCCCGACCAGGAACAAGCCCTTGGCCCACAGTTTGGGCGCCAGCGATTCGGCAATGCGCCGGTCGCTGGCCGACAAGGGTTGCGCGACCGGTCGGCCGCCGGCGGCCATATTGCCACGGACCTCGCCCTGCGCGGGAATGCGCGCCAGCGCATGCGGCACGACCTCACCGCCAATGAGCAGGATGCGCTTATCACCAGCCGAAATTTCGGGCAGGAATTTCTGCGCCATCACCGACACTTTGCCGAACTGGTTCATGGTTTCGATGATGACCGACAGATTGGGGTCATCGCTGCGCGCCTGAAAGATAGATGTCCCCCCCATGCCATCAAGCAACTTGAAGATGGCATGACCGTGCTCGGCCACGAACGCGCGCAAGCGGGCCGGGCTGCGCGTGACCAGCGTTGGCGCGGTCAATTCCGGATAGCCGGCAATGGCGAACTTCTCGTTGTGATCGCGGATGGCCTGCGGGCTGTTGAAGACGCGGGCCCCCTCGCGCTCGGCCGTCTGCAACATATAAGTCGCGTAGACATACTCCATGTCGAACGGCGGATCGGTGCGCATCAGCACCGCATCGAAGTCGGCCAGCGGCTGCTCGGCGGCGGCTTCGGTCTGGTACCAGTTGTCAGCGTCCGGCGTCAGTTCGAGCGCCTGGCACCGCGCCGTAACCCGTTGGCCGCTGGCAGCAGTGCTCTGATAGCTGAGGTCGGCAATGGTGCAGACCGTCAGCTGATGGCTGCGCGCACTGGCGGCCACCATCATCGAGTAGGTCGTATCTTTGGCGATCTTGATCGTCGTGAGCGGATCAAGAATGATCAGAATTTTCATCGGGTTCCAGTCAGAGGCGGGCCGGTATTGCCGGGTGTGGCCAGCAGGGAGTCAGAAACCGATTGTAAACGGTCGTCTCTTTTTAGTGGCCCGCGCCCGGCACCCTCCCCGCACGCCAGCCAGGCGCTAAAACGCCAACAGGACAGCCCTCTCGGACTGCCCTGTTGGCAGATTGTGAAATGAACCGGATCGCGGCGCGCCGCAATCCGGGGGGTTTACTTCACATAGGCCTGTTCGCCGTGCGAATTGATGTCCAGACCTTCACGCTCTTCGTCTTCAGCAACCCGCAGACCGATGGTCCAGTCAACAAGCTTGAAGGCAACCAAAGCCACTACCGCCGACCAGGCGATCGTAATCAGCACGCCTTCGATCTGAATCCAGGTCTGGGCAGCCATGTTGAAGTCGGCATCGCCGGTGCCGCCAAGGCCCGGTGCCGTGAACACACCGGTAAGCACTGCGCCCAGAATGCCGCCCACCCCGTGCACACCGAACACATCGAGGGAGTCATCAGCACCGAGCATGCGCTTCAGGCCACTCACACCCCACAGACAGATCACACCGGCCAGCAGACCGATGATGATTGCCCCCATCGGACCCACCGAGCCACAGGCCGGGGTAATTGCAACCAGACCGGCCACTGCACCCGAGGCGCCACCGAGCATGGAAGGCTTACCTTTACCGACCCACTCAGCAATGGTCCAGCTTACCGTGGCCGCCGCCGTGGCAAACAAGGTGTTGATGAAGGCCAGAGCCGCGCCGCTGGTGGCTTCCAGGTTGGAACCGGCGTTAAAGCCGAACCAGCCTACCCACAGCATTGAGGCACCCACCATCGTCAGGGTCAGGGAATGCGGCGCCATCGACTCTTTGCCATAGCCAATCCGCTTGCCCAGCACATACGCGCCGACCAGACCAGCCACACCAGCATTGATGTGCACCACCGTACCACCGGCAAAGTCGAGCGCACCGCGCTCAAGCAGGAAGCCGCCACCGCCCCAGACCATATGAGCAATGGGCAAATAGCAGAACGTGAACCACAGCACGCTGAAGACCAGCACTGCCGAGAACTTGACCCGCTCAGCCAGCGAACCGACGATCAGCGCACAGGTGATACCCGC
>CAXBNM010000181.1:0-9392 GCA_963976885.1 uncultured Burkholderiaceae bacterium | reverse complement strand
CGCCACCCATGTGCTTGATGCCGTCAAGCAGTTTCAGGCAGACAAGTAGGGCTTGCCGCGGCCGACAGGCCGCGGTTGGCGTCAAGCTTCAGGCATCAGTCGCCGGATCGCGTGGCGCGAAATTGATTCGCGTACGTCGTTTGAGCACTGCGCTCGCTCGCAGTTCTGCGTGCGAGCGCGGCGGCAATGGCCGCGGCAATCAGCGCGCCGATCATGGCCATGCCAATGTCCTTGTGTGCATCCCAGATATCTCCCTGGGTGCCAAGATAGGCCATGCCGAGTTCGCCGCCAAACACTGACGCTGCAAACCACTCGATGAGTTCGTAGACGGTGGATGCGGCAATGAGCGCGAGCACGGAGAACAAGCCCGCCCAGAACCCACCCAATGAAGTCGCGCGGGTGAATCCTTCCCGAATGGGTTGGAAGAGCAAGGCACCGAACAGAAAGTGGACCAGCCGGTCGAAGTAGTTGCGTTCCGGTCCAGGCCACTCATCGACCGAATGGCCGGTGATCGACGCCCACCATTGTTCATAAGGCACTTCGGAATACGTGTAGTGCGAGCCGACTTCGTGCAGGGCAGCGAACAGGAAGATGAACCAGATTGAGCTACGGGACAGTGGCGAGCGCAAGTGGATCCATATCAACCAGGGCAGGATCGCCAGGACCAGCACATTCTCAAGCAACCAGTCTGCGCGGTGGTGCGGATTGACCGCCAGAGCCGCGAAGAGAATGCCGAACAGGACCAACAGATTGCGGCCGGTAGTGTCTCGCTTGGCGGGCAGGATCATTGCTTTACTCCGGGAATGAACAGCGAATCATCATGTGCAGCGGCTATCAGGGGCAGCAATCGTGCCAGTGCAGGTTCTTCCGGCTCGACGAGATTCGATAACCGTATTATGGAAGGATGACACATCGGCTGTTTTGACACCGTCACAGATGCTCGCCGATAGGTCGTCTGGCTCTTAACCGCTTTCCGGATCGCCCCCTATGGCCATTGTTGACAGTCATGCCGCGCAAATCTTAATGCATCCCGCGGCCTTCGTGCTGCGCACATTACGCAGTTTTCGAGCCAATCAAGGCTTGCTGCTGGCCGGTTCGGTTGCCTATTACACGTTGCTGTCAATCGTCCCGCTATTGATCCTGATAGTCATCGCGCTTTCGCATGTCATTGACGAAGCATCCCTGTTGCAGACCCTCGATCAGTATCTGGCATGGCTTGTTCCCGGTCAGGCCAAAGCCATCATCGCCGAGTTGGCAAACTTTCTCACTCATCGCGATGTCATCGGTTGGCTGTTGCTGGCGACGATGCTGTTCTTCAGCTCGCTCGCGTTCACCGTCCTCGAAAACGCAATGTCGGTGATCTTTCATCACCGGGTCATCATTCGTCGGCGGCACTTTCTGGTGTCTGCGTTGATTCCCTATGGATTCATCGTGTCGCTGGCAATCGGCTTGTTGCTGGTTACTGTGGTTGCCGGGGGGATCCAGGCGCTGGAGCCGGAGCAGGTGTCTTTTCTTGGTCGTTCCTGGTCGCTGGACGGTGTTGCAGGAGTGTTGCTCTATTTGCTTGGCGTGGCCGGAGAAATATTTGTGCTGACGGCCATTTACATGGTGATGCCTGTAGGGGGGCTGGTGTTGCGCCACGCGTTGATTGGCGCCGTAGTCGCCGCCTTGCTATGGGAGTTGTCGCGCCATATTCTTGTATGGTATTTCGCCACATTGTCGCAAATTGGCACCGTTTACGGATCTCTGACTACCGCGATTGCGGTGCTGCTGACGCTGGAAATCGGCGCGACCCTGTTGCTGCTCGGCGCGCAGTTGATTGCCGAATACGAGCGAACGGGGCAGGGTGATGACAGCAAAGACCCACCGAGCTTCTCGACCGAGCCGGTCGAATGATGAGGTCGGCAAGCTTCTGCACCGGTGACCTCAGGTGCTGCTTTCAGGCACCTGGTATTGGACATATACTGCACTCAGACAACAAGCTCGTGCGCAGGCGCTGGATTGCATTCATCATAAGAATTGGGCGTGCATTTTCAGACCGGTATCGCCCCGCGCCCGTGCCAACCGGTGCCAACCCCGGGGACTGACATCAATGGACGAGAAGTCGGCGCTGATTGCCCTGCTTACGCAAGCGAAAGAACTTGATCCGTTTGCCGACGCGTCGCATATTGCCAATCTCTATGAGCGTTGTCTGCAGCTGGTAGACAAAGAGCAACGGCCCACGCCGTGGGCGTATGTCAATGCGTCCTTTGCGGAGATGATCGCGCCCGCCGACAGCGCACTGGCACGCAAGGCATACGAGCGCGCGCTGGAATGCCTCGACCCGGTTGAAGATCAGGAGACGGTGCAGGTTTGCCGTGGCGGCTTGGGGGTGGCCCTGATGGCGGACAGTATTGGTGATGCGGCTATTCAGGATCGTGCCATCGAGCATCTTGAGGCCGCCATCGACAGCAATCCTGATTTCGCTTCAGCCCTTGCGCTGCTCTACGGGTACCGGATTCAAGGCGATCGGCAACACAACTGGACGCGCCGCATGGCCTGTCTCGACCTGGCTCTGAGCCAGATAGACAGGCGAGACGAGCCCGAACGCTGGGCGCGGTGTAATGACGAAATTGCACTCGCCTATGTGGCCGAGCCGAATGCCGACTTCGCGGTACAGGTCGAGAAGCGCCTGCAGGCGCATCAGAACAGCCTCGCGGCGCTGGGTGAGCGTCGCGACGCCACCTGGATACGCACGCAGGTCTGGTCAAGCGAAGCCTGGGCCAGCCGGGTGCTCGGCGACCCCGCGGCCAATCTGAAGGCAGCGCAACTTTGTGCCGAAGAGGCTTTGCGCGCCTGTACAGCGGATACCGATCCCGAAACGCAGCGCATGGCGTTACAGGCTGCCGCCAACGCAAGCGGCTCTTTCAGTGCGGATATCAATTCGGAGCAAGCGAACAGCGCCCTCCTGTTGCTGGATCGCGCTCGTGCGCTGTTCGATGCCGGGCAGCATCCGCAGGCTTGCGCCGATATTGAGCGCTCGCGGGCTTTGGTATTCCTGAAGCTCATCAAGGGCGGCCAGGCTGAACGGATTGGTGAGCTTGTGGCGTGCACTCAGCGGGCGCTGCAATTGCTTGGCGGCCAGGCGCCAGACCGGGATCTGGTTCTGTGTCGAATCGAGGCCGATGCCCGCATCCTGGTGGGTGATTGCAGTGGCGCTATCGAGCCGTTGGAGGCGGCGGTCCGTGCGGGGCATCGCATGCTGGCGCAGTCCGAAAGCAGAGCAGGCCGACTGGAAACGGTGCAGAACATTGGTGATGCTGCCGCCTTGCTCGGCTACGTGCACATTGTCGGCCAGGATCTGAAGGCGGCATTGCAAGCTCTTGAGAAGGGCAAGGGCTTATTCTGGCTGGGCGGCAACGATGGCTCGGCAACGCAGCAGATCGAACACCTGATACCCGCCGGCGGTGCGTTGCTCTTTGCGTGCTTTGCCGGTCCCACTGGCTACGTCATCATTGTCACCGAATCGGCAATGCGTGCGGTAGCTCTGCCGCGGATGAGCCGCGCTGCGCTGATGGAGCTGCAACGTGGCGGCGTCGACGCCAAGGTCCTGGGGGGATGGCTCTATGACTATGGCATCGGTCCTGATGATCCAGACCATTGGCACGGGGCAATCCTGGCGATGGGCGAGACTTTGCATGACCGTGTGTGGCAGCCATTGCGCGTGCAGCTGGACGAGTTGCAGATTGCACCGGGCGCCGAGTTGGTCTGGTTTCATCAGGGCGGCAGCGCGGTTTTTCCGATCCATGCAGCGTGGCAACAGACATCATCGGGCCGCGACTGGATCATGGACAGGTATTCGCTGCGTTATGCCCCCTCTTTGCAAGCGCTGCTGGTTGGCGCAGGCCGCCCGTCGACATCCGACCGGCTGCTCGTGGTGAGTGATCCCACCCAGGATCTTGCCACCGAAAAACTGGAAACCGTGGCCATCGGTCGTGTGTCTGCGTCGCTCGGCGTTGGTCATACCGTTACCCTGGAAGGGCAACAGGCGACGCGCGAGCTTGTCCTCAACGAACTTGCGCAGGCCCGAGTTGCGCATTTTTCAACGCATGCGGTGCCCGACTTTGAAGATCCGTGGCGCTCGCATCTGCATCTTGCTGGCGGCGATCGACTGACCTTGCTTGACTGCCTGGAGGCCGTCAAAAAGGCCGCGCCAAGCCTGGTGTCGCTCAGCGCCTGTGATTCAGGCAGAACCCGGGTGTCGTCAATTGCGGATGAGTTCATTGGCTTTCCGGCCGCGTTTCTCTACGCCGGCACGCGGACGGTGTACGCAACTTTGTGGCGAGCCAACGATTGGGCAAGCGGCTTGATTACACGGCAGTTTTATCTCGAGCTTGCACAAGGTGTGACACCGGCGCAGGCTTTGCGGCGCGCCCAGAGATGGCTGCGTGACATTACCAACGGCGAGTTGTGTTTGCTATTGAAGGGCATCAAGGCCAACGGTGGGCCGGATGCCGCCGCAGCGGCTGCGATGCGGATGAAATTGCGTCGACGACCAGGCGACGAGCGCTCATTCGAGCACCCATATTTCTGGGGTCCATTTACGATTTCAGGGAGCTAGCACGGTTATGCAAAGTATTCAGAATCTGCTGCTGATCGACGCGCTGCTTGCCAACTGGCAGCAGATTCAGCGCTTGTTTGCCGGTGATGCGGATGAGGCCGGTTTGCAGGCTCTGGCCGCAATAGGTGCGTCTTTGCGGGCAGGCACGATAGAAAGTGTGCTGGATGATTTGCTCGATCTGACCGAGGATACCGCTGCTGAGAGCTACCTGGCTGAACTGATTGAGCGCTACTCGATGGACGCTCCGATGCTTGGCATCGAGCGCACCGCACCGGTCAGTGCCGGTGTCGAGCAGGCAATGCAGGCGCAGGCGGATCAGATGAGCCAGGAGGATTGCGCAAACCTGCTGCTCGCGACTCAGCGTAGCCTTACCGATCAACGCTGCATCGCAGTACCGGTCTACTACGCCACCAATCGCGAATTGCTTGGTGAAGGGGCAGGGCAGTTTCCAACCTATTCCGGCAACCCTGCACCCGACCTTAACCTGGGGCGCGCCGTCGTGTCCATTCCGGTTGATGCCCATCGGGTGGGCAAGGTCGAGGCACCGCCATGGTGGAAGCGCTATCTCGGATCGGTCGACAAAGCCCGCTACGTGATGTTCGACAGCGTTGAAACCTTGAGTTCGCAAGCCTTTCAGAACGATCTCGAAACCGATGCCACCAGTGCCGGCAAAAATGATGTGCTGGTTTTCATGCACGGCTACAACGTCAGCTTCGAGGAAGCGGCAATGCGCGCTGCGCAGGTGTCGTATGACTTGAACTTCCAGGGCGTGACGGTGTTATTCAGCTGGCCCTCTCTTGCCAAAGTGTTCGGTTACCTGGCCGATGGCGATCGCGCCGAGAACTCCGGCGCCAGCCTGGCCGCAGTCCTCAAACTGCTTGTGGGTGGCCCCTGGAACAAGGTTCACCTGATGGCGCACAGCATGGGCAATCGCGTGCTGCTGGCCGGCCTCGTTGACGACAGCGCGCCGACCCTGCCTATAGGCCAAATCATAATGGTGGCAGCCGACGTCTATCAGGGCCAGTTTCAGAGCAAGCAGCCAAAGATTGCAGATGCCGGCCAGTGGCTCACCTCGTATGTCTCGTCAACGGATCGGGCGCTGTTCGTGTCACGCTTTCTCCATCAGGCCGGCCGCATCGGCTTCGCGGGTGACAAACCGTTTGTGAGTCCCGGCATGGACACGGTCGATGCAACGTCAGTCAACACCAGTTTTCTGGGGCTGGGGCTTGGTCACAGCTACTTCAGTGACAAACGCCCCATGCTGACGGATCTGGGCTATCTGCTGCAACACGGGTTGCCAGCCAGTCAGCGCGAAGGCTTGCGTGCGTCGAGAGACAACACGTATTGGACTTTTCCGAAGTAAGTTGGGGAGCGGTTGTGCGGCAGCTTCCAACCGTGCTGCCTGTTCACGGCATCCACGTTGTTGCGTTCGCGGCGCTAACTATATTCGGTGAGTCCGGAATCTTTCAGTCTGTCGGCAATGTTGCCACCCGCTGCTGGAATCGAACGGCAGTGCTTGTACTGAGCGGCCGGGATCGCAGGTTTGAGTGATTGTTTGCGGCTGGCAAGTTTGTACAGTGGCGTAGTTCAGTCAGCCAATGGAGGCATTCTATGACCAAGACTCATTTCGCACTGGTGATTTGCGCGGCCCTCGCTTTGAGTGCATGCGGTGGTGGTTCAAGCAGTGACAACGTCGCTTCTGACGGTACCGGGGGCGGCAGTAGTGGCGGCGGTGACAATGGTTCTGCCGGCGGTGGCAGCGGCGGTGGTTCGGGCAGCCCCGGCGGCGGTGAAGGGCCCGTAGCCGGCGATATCGAATTCTTCGGTATGGTGAGCGTTACCGATTCCTTCGGTGACAAGCTCGACATGTCAGGCTCGTTCATTCGTTTTGATACCCGGTTGCCGTTCCCGTCGGTAGAAGACGCGATGAAGCCGACCGACAATTGCACGGTCACAGCCGGCTTGACGCCTCCTCCCGATAGCTCCGATGGACCTGATTTCGGCGTCAACGTGGCCTTCGTCAGCGCCGGGACGGCCATCCCGTTCACCTCAGGATCTGGCTCTTTCGCAAGCATGCCGCGCCAGGTTGAGCAAGGCTTCACTTTCTATTCGGCAGACGACGTGCAGGGGCCGCCGCCGGCCGGTCTGACGGTTACGATTCCTGGTGATGTGTATCCGGCATTTGCCAACATTCCCGTACCCGAAAATGTGCCTATTCAGTGGATTGCGCCGGCGCAAGGCGAAACCCTGACTGCGCAAAGCACTCTGACGTGGGAGCCGGGGACAAATGCCAATGCGGTCGTGTCGGTAAGCGCAACGTCCATCAGTGGTACGAATCCGCCGACGATACAGATACTCTATTGTGATCTTATCGACGATGGAAGCCATACGTTTTCGGCCGCAACCCAAGCGGCCATGGGCGCAAGCTTCTCGGCCTCGGCACCGCCAACGGTGTCTCGCTCGGTGACGAGCGCGCATCGCAACGGCTCGGCAGTGTTGTTTGTCGAGAGAGGCTGATATCAGGCAGCCGTAAGCTGTTCGGTGGTAGTGGTTCTCCCGTACCCGGTCCGACGTCTATCGAAAGAGGAGCCGCAGCATGACCAGAACGATCTTCATGATTCATGGCATGTGGGGGGCGGCCTGGTGCTGGGAGAACTACCGGCGGTTTTTTGAGACTCAGGGGTACGAGTGCGTCGCGACGACGCTGCGCCATCATGGCATTGAAGGTCGCCGGGTTGCAGACTCCCGCCTTGGCATGCTGAGTTTGCTGGATTACCTCGACGACCTCGAGCTGGAACTGAACGAACTGGATGATGTTCCGATTCTCTTTGGTCATTCGATGGGCGGATTGCTTGGGCAGATGCTGGCGGCGCGCGGACGGGCCAGTGCCCTCGTCTTGCTCACGCCCGCATCGCCGGCTGGCATCCTGGCCATCACCCCTTCAGTAGCGCGAAGATATGCCACGGTGTTGACCTACAAAGAATATGAAGATCACGCCCACTGGATAATGGGCGAGCCCGGGTGGGAAGAGGTGGCAGGCGATGTTGCAGCGTGGCTCAGGTCATCAGAGAGGGCAATAGCGAGCGCGGACAGCTAAGGAGCTCCAGGCGCTACGTTTCGGTTGCACTTCATGGCAGCGTCTTTTTCACGGTATGCAATTCAGGCGCGTGCAGCGCGAAGCCGAGTATGCTGATCGCAGGGCTCGATGGTCACTGCCGATTCGTCTGGGGGCATGTTCAATCCCAGTCATATCATTCAGAGTGCTGCGTCCGTGTCGGCGATCTGCCGGGATGAGCGACCATGATCAGACAACTGCAGAGGTATTTTTATGAGCGGCGTTGTTGCCAGGTGGGAAGCATGAGCTGGATCCAGCGTTTTCCGGGGCTGGCCAGCCTGGAGCCTTCGATTCAACAGATTCTTTCGAGCGAATCCAGGGTCATGACGGTACCCAGGGATACCGTCATTTTCGGGCCGGGCAAGGCCGCAGAGAACCTGTTGCTGATGCTCGAAGGCGTGGTGCGGGTTCAGCAGAGCTCCGAAGGCGGCCGGGAGATAGTGCTGTACCGGGTACGCGCGGGTGAGAGCTGTGTGCTGACGACCGCGTGTCTGCTCGCCCATGAAAACTACTCGGCCCAGGGCATTGCCGAAACCGATGTCAGTGCTGTGGCCATTCCGCGCAAGGTTTTCAATCGGCTCGTCGCCGAGTCCGAGACATTCAGGGAGTTTGTCTTTGCGGCGTACTCCCGTCGCATTACCGATCTGTTCTTTGTCATCGAGGAGCTCGCCTTTCAGCGTATCGATATCCGCCTGGCCATCAAACTGACCGAGCTGGCCGATGGCGATGGCCTGATTCGTACGACACACCAGAAAATGGCGGCTGAACTGGGCACCGCCCGGGAGGTCGTGTCGCGCCAGTTGCAGGAGTTTCAGCGGCGCGGCTGGGTGGCCCAGAGCCGAGGGGTCATTGAGGTCTTGCAGGCCGCCGAGATCGCCAGGCTGGCGCAGGTGCCGGTCTGAGGGAGCGGCCCCACGCCAGCTGCCGATGGCTTGGTGATCAAGTCACTGAAGTCTGAGCCGAACAGTGGCATGCTTGGACGTAGCGGATAACCCGCACGGTCCAGAAACGCAGCTTCGGAGGCAGGCACAATGAAATATCCGGTTCAAATGGACGTCACGCCCGACGTCAAAGGTTTCTTCGATCCCCAGACAAACACGATCAGCTATGTCGTGAAAGACCCGGGCTCCCGTGCCTGCGCAATTGTCGATTCGGTACTCGACCTGAACTACGCCGCTGGCCGCATCAGTTACGAGCGGGCCGATGAGCTGATCGAGCATATCCGGGCCCATGACCTCGAGTTGCAATGGCAGATCGAAACCCATGTTCACGCCGATCATCTGTCGGCGGCGCCGTATATTCAGCAGAAACTGGGCGGCAAGATCGGCATTGGCAAGCATATCGTCGCCGTGCAGGAAACCTTCGGGAAGGTCTTCAACGAAGGCACTGAGTTTGCCCGCGACGGGAGTCAATTTGACGGCTTGTTCGACGACGGCGACACCTACCGGATCGGCGGCCTGACGGGCTTTGCCATGCATACACCCGGTCATACGCCGGCTTGCATGGTGCATGTCATCGGTAATGCTGCCTTCGTCGGCGACACCTTGTTCATGCCCGATGGCGGATCGGCCAGGGCCGATTTTCCGGGCGGGGATGCCGGTGTGCTGTACGACTCCATCCAGAAGGTTTTGTCTCTGCCCGATGCCATGCGCTTGTTCATGTGTCATGACTACGGCC
>CAXBNM010000180.1:0-9447 GCA_963976885.1 uncultured Burkholderiaceae bacterium | reverse complement strand
TGGCGACCTGGCTGGGGCAGGCCATTGGCTGGGATGGCGCCGGTGATGGCGCCGGTGCCGTGCCGCGCATTGCCGGCATGCCGGCCTGGTATCTGCACAAGCAACTCGATGACTACGCCGCCGGCACGCGTCACAATTCGGCGATGACCGGTATTGCCCAAAAGCTGACTCAGGCCGAACGGGAGTCGGTGTCAGCCTATTACGCGCTGCTTGAAGCGCCGTATCCGCCCACCCCGGATTTTGCCGCCGATCGCGAGTTGCAGTGGGGCCAGCAACTCGCCGCCGTCGGCGCGGCCGGGCGCGCCGTGCCCGCCTGCATCAACTGTCATGGGCCGGCCGGCTCCGGCATGGCGCCGTCGGTTCCGTATCTTGCCGGTCAGTACGCGGAGTACATTGCGCTGCAACTGTCGCTGTGGAAAGAGGGCGAGCGCAATAACGACCCGGCCAATGTCATGCGGGCGATTGCCCGCAAAATGACGACCGGCGATATGCGAGCCGTGGGGCGCTACTATGAACGCGTGCGCCCGCTCGGAGAGCCCGAACCGCCACTGACCGAAATGAATCGATGATTCGAGCCACCTTCTTGCGTAGCCGCTACGGTTTGCTTCGTCGCTTGCGATATATCGGCATCGTTTTGGCGCTGTTTGCTGGCCTGATACATGGTCCGGGGCGAGCGCAGAGTATGCCGGAGAATGCAGAACTGACAGTGCAGGGCGCCGACGAGGCATTGATCGAAAAAGGCCGCGCGCTGTTCATCGGTCTGGGTTGCGGCGCCTGCCATCGTCGTGCGAAGATTCCAGGGGCTGTCGGGGAAATTGGGCCGGCGCTCGATCGCTTCAGCGCTCGTGCCTATCTTGCCGGCGGTCTGCCCAATCGACCTGACAATCTGCTGCGCTGGTTGCTGGATCCGCCGGCGGTCTCACCGCAGACCGCAATGCCGAACATGCAACTCGGCCAGGAACAGGCACGCGCACTTGCTGCATGGCTTTATGCCCGACCGTAGAACGCATGCCGATCAAACGCGCGACGACAGCGGCGTGGCCTGTAAATCGAACAATTTGAACTGCTGGAATTCGCTCTGATAGTTCCAGCGCTCGGTGACCATGGCTGGGCGTGCCCCCTGCTTGAATTGAAGACGCAGCAAATTGAAGGAGTTCGGCTCGCCTCGCACCCGCCGGGACGTGGCGGTGCCGGCCGAGATCTGCAAAATGCCATGAATCGAACGTACCTGTGGCTCGGACGCCGGATCCTGTGTGCCCGCCAGTTCGAACCAATGGGCGCGAGCCTCGTGATCGTGCCCACAGAGAACGAAGTCGACGCCGAGTCGATGCAGCCGTTGTACCGTCCGACGAACACCGCGCTCGGGCGTCAGCCCGGCAAGCTCGGTATTTCTCAGCAGCGGGTGATGGGTCACCATGCCAAGCACCGAGCCCAGTGCGCGGCGCGGCAATCTTGACGGAATCGAACGGTCACCGCGGCGGCCCAGCCAGCCTTCCTTGTGCCGCCAGCGCCGGGTCGAATCAACGCCGATCAACGAGACCAGATCGGCGTTGACCGCTGCGGCCTGCGGTTCTCCGAAAGCGCGCTCGTAATTCCGATAGGGCCAGAACATTCGTGCCGGAAGATTGAACAAGGGCACGTCATGATTGCCGGGTACAACCAGCAACCGGCCAGGCAGGCTCGCGAGAAACAATTGCGCCGCTTCGAATTGCGAGGGCCGCGCACGTTGCGTCAGGTCACCGCTGACCGCCACCAGGTCCGGGTTCAACTCATGCAGGACCGCATGCAAGGCATTGCATACCTGCGGGTCTTCGGTGCCAAAATGGAGATCCGACAGGTGCGCGATGCGAATCATGAGTCGTTGTCTTGCATGGTATCTCGGCAGATCAGTTGGAGTTCGCCGACCCCGCACTGAAAAACCAAGGGCAGAGCCAAACGGGTGATCTCGCCATCAATGGCAACCTTGATCCAACGGCGACGACGTTTGGGCAAGTCCATCTCAAAGTGCTTGAAAGAAAAGGTATGTATCTGCGGCAATTCTTCAATCTTGCCCAGTGCGCCCTTGATGAGCGTCCACACCCGCCAACCGGCGGTGGAGCGACCGAATACAATGCCCAGCAAATGACCATGCTCTACGGTCGCGGCGTCGGTAAAGCCCGCCATGGATAACTGCAGTCGATTATTGCTGACCAACACACTGGCCGCACGGTTCTGACTTAGTTGCGGCTGATCAGGTGTGGTGAAAGTGAACATTTCGCAACGCTGCAGTGCCGACCAGACGGCAGCAATGGCGGCGACAGCACGGTGTCGACCAATGCGGTGCTTGAACACTTCACGATCAGCGAGCACGCGACGATACAGACCTACACACGCATTGACCATGAAGACTCGTGAGTTGACGTGCCCTACCTGAACGCTGTGCGCGCGCGCTGTCTTGAGTAACGACACCGCCGCGGCAGGGTCTTCCGGGATGCCATAAGAGCGGGCAACGAAGTTGAAAGTACCGGCGGCGATGATGCCGAGTGGCACCTCATGCGCAATGGCCTGTTGGACGGCGGCATTTACCGTACCGTCGCCGCCGATTACGACCAGACTGGCCCCGTACCTGGCGGCCAGTTGCGCGGCGCGCTCGGCGGCGTCCAGCATTGATTCACCCGGCTGCGGCGCAACCATTCGCTCGCCGTCAGCGGCATCCGGAAGGGCTGCGGCCAGCGTGGCCAGGAGTTGGTCGGCGTCATTGCGGCCTGATCGTCGATTGTGAAAGAAGACAAAACGTCGTTCGCCAGTTGCTGCGGTGTTCTGTGCAGCATCATTCGGGGCTGATTGTTCGGCAATCGGCATTACAGCATCATTCATGATCTGACCGCAGCCAGGCGGATCTCTGAGGCTTGTTCATGCGCCGCTACGGCATGATTCGTTCCCGTTGACGCTGCCGGGCAGCCTCTGTCAGGCTTGACGCATGACAGTGCGATAATCGCCACTAGAGACAAGACATTGCGTGCCGACAAAATCTGCTCCGAATACCGGGTTGGCACAGGCCTGCGCACTTGTCAGCGTTGCCCGCATGACCCCGAATAAGGAACCCTTCCATGCAAGCTGTTGGTACTACCCGCACCGTTTCGGCCTTTAACTCGGCCCGCCTTTCCGCAAACATCATTCATTCCGACGAATACGCGCGCAGCCGCGGCTTTCGGGGTGGCCTGGTACCTGGCACTGACATCTGCGGCTATCTGACGCACCCGGCAATTGCCCATTGGGGCGACGACTGGCTACGCCAGGGGCAGGGCAGTTACCGACTGCTGTCGCCGGTCTATGAGGGCGACCAGGCAACCACCACGGTTACCGCGGCCACCAAAGATGCGCTTGAAGTCGAGGTTGCCGTCGAAGGTGAACTTTGTGCGCGCGCCAGTTTCAAGCCCGATCACGGTGTCGATGAGGCCTCGCTGCCGCCGGTTCCAACGCTGACCAGCACGGCCGAGCCGCCGGCCGCCAGTGAGCAAACGCTGGCCCCCGGCGTGGTGTTGGCTCGAATCGAGCGCGACATGAGTGTTGCAGGCTCGGCAGCGGTTCTGGACGAGTTACGCGAGTCTTTGCCGGTGTTTCGCGAGCAGCAATGGGTGCATACCGGTTATCTGCTGCGGCTGGCCAATTGGGCGTTGTGTTTTCCGGTGCGGCTGGGGCCCTGGATTCACGTTGGCAGCACCGTCCAGAACTTTCGGCCCTGCCCGGCGGGCCGCATGCTGCATGCACGCGCGCTGGTCACCGATAACTTCGACAAGAAGGGGCACCGCTTCGTAGAACTCGATATTCGGCTCGAGGCGGAAGGAACGGGGCTGGTCTCGAGGGTTCTGCATACCGCCATCTGGCAGTTGCGTCCCGAGACCTGAACCCCGCAGGCGGCCCTAGAACTTCTGATACGCGATTGTCGTCACCAGGCCTGGCCAGAACCAGATCAACGCCGCCGTCAGCAACATGATGAGGGCGAATGGCCAGGCCCCCTTTACCACCTCATTCAGGGTGGCCTTGCCAACGGCCTGCATCACAAACAGATTCAGCCCGACCGGCGGCGTAATCAAGGCCGCCTCGATCAGAATGACAAAGAAGATGCCGAACCAGATCGGATCGATGCCCATGGCTGACAATGACGGAAACAGCACCGGCACCATGATCAGCAGCATCGACAAGGCCTCAAGAAAGAAGCCAATGAACAACAACACGGCGCCCACTGCCAGCATGAAGGAAGCCGGTTCCGTAAAGTTGGAAGTCAGCAGCATGCTGATTTGCTGCGGGATCAGATAGAGCGTAATGGCATAGGAAAAGACCTTGGCGCCGGCAATGATCAGGAAGATCATGATGCTGGTGCGCATCGCTTCATGGACGGCTTCGCGCAGTTTGGGCCAGTTCATGCGGCCCATCAGCAAGGTAATCAGCAAGGCCAGCGTGAAGCCGATGGCGGCGCTTTCGGACGGCGTAGCGATGCCAGCGTATATCGAACCAATCACTACAACAGCCAGCAAAATTGTTGGCAGTGCCCGTAAGCTGGCCGACCAGCGTTGCGCGCCAGAGGCTTTGTCCAGCACCAGCACCTGGCCGCTGCGCCGCGCGTAAATCATGCTGTAGATCACGAAGACTGCGGTCAGAAACAGCCCGGGCCCGATACCGGCCAGAAACAGCGTCGGAATCGACATCTCGGTGACGACGCCATAAATAATGAGCGGTATGGACGGCGGAATCAGAATACCCAGCGTGCCGCCGGCAGCCAATAATCCAAGGATGAACGACTTCTTGTAGCCGCGCTCCTCCATTTCGGGCAATGCGACAGTGCCGATGGTGGCGGCCGTAGCCACTGACGAGCCGGAAATGGCCGAGAACATCGCGCAACTGAGAATCGTTGCCACCCCCAGGCCACCGGGCCAGTGCCCGACCCAGCTTTGCACGGCCGCGAACAAATCCCGCCCAACGCCGCCCTTGAGCAACACGTTGGACATCAGCAGGAACATCGGCACGGCCAGCAACTCAAAGCTGTCCATCGTGCCGTGCAATCGTTGCGGCACGCCAATCAGCGGCAAGCCCTTGAACCACAGCAGCGCCACACCGAGTGCGCCAAGCGCGATCGCAACCGGCGTGCGGGCAATCAGCAGCAACACCAGAATCAGGAGAATCAGGAAGGCTTCCAACTCAATGCGCTCCTTCCAAAGCATCTTTGGGTGGCGGGACGCCATCTGTCCACAGACGGATCATTTGCACCACCCCTTGCAACAAAAACAAACCAAAACCCATCCAGACCGGTGCCAGCGTCAGCCACTTGGGTACACCCAGCGTCGAATCGGTGATGTGCCCGGCCAGCGTGGCTTTGATCCACAGATCAAAGCCGTACCAGGTGGCAACGCCTGCAAACATGAACAAGGCGAGCAGGGCGATTGTTTCAACCACCCGGCGCATGGCCGACAAATGGTTCTTGAACGCCACTTCAATCGTAATCATCTGGCGATGCTTGAGCACATAGGCGGCACCGCCGTAGGTAGCCCAGAGCAGCGCAATGCGCGCCACGTCATCGACCCAGATTGTCGGGGCAATGAACGCGTAACGCATGATCACCTCATAGGTGACGATGAATCCGATGCCAAAAAAGAGCCAGGCGGCAATGATGCCCATCCACTCTGTCAACGCATCGACGATTTTGATGAAGTAGCGCATGACGAACCTTACTTGGGTGCTGCTGCCACAACCTGGGCTGCCGTCTCGCCACCATTTTCGATGAAGCGCGCCACGACATCCTTGGTGGCTTCACGCCAGGCATCGCGTTCGGCCTGAGTCAGCTCGATGATGTTGATCTTGCCTTTGATATCGGCCAGCACCTGATCTTCTTCAGCCAGAATGCTGTCGCGCAGTTCGGTCTCAACCTTGACCGAGCAGCTGTCGACAACCTTGCGATCGGCGTCGGCCAGACTCTGGTAGAAGTTTTCATTGATGGTGGCGGCAAACTCGATGCCAGCGTCAAAACTGAGCGTCAGGTTGTCCATGACTTCATACAGTTTGCGTGACTTGACCGCGGTCAGCCCGGTAATACCGGCATCGACAGCGCCTTGTTGATACGCCAGAAACTGCTTGGAACCCGACATGATCGTCGGCGCACCGCCGAGTGACTCAACCGTCCAGCTCAGCAACTTGCCGAAGGTACGAACCTTCTTGCCTTGCAGGTCGGCAGGCATCCGAATCGGATCTTTCGACAGGTACACGGTACGGCCAAACGCCTGCCACCACAGCAAACGCACGCCGGTTTCTTTCAGAATGGCGGCATCGATCGGTGCGCGGAAGGCTGAGCCCGGGGCGGTTGCGGCGCGCAGTTTTTCCGGCGTGTCGAGCAGGAAGGGCAGATAGACCGCATCAACGGCCGGCACCGAACCGGCAAAGCGGGTGAGGGAAGCCGTACCCATTTCAATCGCCCCGCTGCCAACGGCTTCGGGCACCTGATCATCTTTATAGAGCTGCGCCGACGGGAAAATCTGGATTTTCAGCTCGTCAGACTGCGCTTCCACGCATTCCTTCCAGGACGCCAGATTCTTGCCCAATACGTTGGTCATGGGCAGTTGCAGGCTCACGCGGATGGTGGTTTCGGCGTGAGCGGCAGGTGCAGCAAGCGCGCCAAGGACGGCGGCAGCACAGACGGTGGCAATGGTTTTCATGTTGGCTCTCCCTTTTCGTTTAAATAAGTATGCAATCCCGCACGGCGAGAAGCTTGCCCCGGATTCTAGCCAGTTTCCGGCGGCGATGATGCCGTGGCCTCGAATTTTGACAGCGCCAAGCGCTTGATCCGCCAAAAAATGGCCGCCGCTGAATCCGCCTGGGGCAGCGGCGACTATAGCCGCAAACTCAGGCGGCAGGCGTGAACCAGCCGGGATGACGCTTTTCGATGAAGCTGGCCAGACCTTCCCGAGCCTCCGGCGTTTGCCGTTTGGCGGCATGTTGCTCGCTCAAGGCCTCAAACTGGCTGTCGCTCATGATGTCACCGGCACATTCGAGCACGCTCCGCTTGGTGGCGGCAACGGCTTCGGGCGCGGCCAGCAGCAATCCCTCCAGGATTGGCGCGGCGGTGGCTTCAAGCTGACCGGTTTCACAGACTTGATGGACCAGACCAATCCGGCAGGCGGTGGCGGCATCGAAGCGTTCACAAGTCAATGCATAACGTCGTACGTTGCGCGCGCCGATCGCCGCATTGAGCTGCGGAAAGATGATCTGCGCCGCCAGGCCCCAACGCGCCTCGCTGATGGCAAAAAAGGCATCGCTGCTGGCCAGCACGATGTCACACGCCGCTGCCACGCCGGTGCCGCCACCAATACAGGCGCCATGAATCAACGCGACGGTTGGCTTGGGAAATTCATTCAGACCTCGTACCAAGGCCGCAGTCTGCTGGGAAACGCGCAAATTTTCAGCCGGGCTTTCATCGCGCACCGAGTTGATCCAGCTCAGATCAGCGCCAGCCTGAAAATGGCGGCCGTTACCCTTGATGACAACGACACGAACCTTGTCATTGGCAGCCAGCTCGCCGAACAGGCTGAGCAGACTGTCGATCAGTTCACCGTTATAGGCGTTATTGACGTCGGGGCGGTTCAACGCGACGGTGGCAATGCCACGGTTGTCGATCTCGTGCTGGACTACGGGTGCAGACATGCTGTCTCCTGAGCTTGAATGAATGCGGTTCGCCCGGCGTGGTCTGAGACCGTCGCGGGATGAAAGCGGGTAATTCTAAGCCGAGGCCGTCTTTGGGTGCGGCCTTGTTCCGGCCAATGGCATTGGCGAGGCCAAATCAGCACGACCGACTCTGCCAGGGACTGTGCCTGCCACTATGCCAAAGGCTACCGATCGCAGGTCGCTGTTTTAGGACTATAGGGGGGTTGGATCTGGTCGGACGAGGGCGTTTTAGGCAGGCTTATGCTCAGATATGAATGGAGTGAGCAGGGCAGCAAGACGCTGCAACGGTGCAGAGCTGAATGTTGATTTGTTCTCTTATCAATATACTAGGATTAATTGAATAAATGCGGCGTTTGCACCAGAATCAATTTTGCACATCGTGGACTTGCGCTTTGGGATCAATGACTTACTGTCACGACAACCCTGAAACGGATATCGGAGCGCTTATGGCTCAGCACGCGGACTCGCAACAATGGATGGAAGGTTTTCGACAGGCCTACGGTGGCCTTGTGTCGTCTGCGCATGCTGACGACGATCCCATCTACGCCTCGGGGCGCGCTGTCGGGGAGGCCTTGCGGGAACGCCACGAGCGGGCGGTAACGGTCTCGTTGACGGCGCGCCAGATTGCAGGGCGCGAAGGTTTCCAGGACGGGTATGACGGACGCCGGGCGACACAGATTGAGTCGACCTATGAGGAAGCCTATGTCGAAGGAATGCGGCTGCGCGAAGAGCATGCAGACGAAGTCGAACAATCGCTCGATAGCGGTCCCCGGCTTGGATCCGGGCCGACGTCATGACGTCTCCTGACCACCCTGCAGCCCCCAACCCGACATCCAGCCGCCGGGCCGGGCGACCCGCGGGATCCAGAACAGCGCTGGCACGCACACCGCGCAAAGTGCACCTTGGGCACTTTGCGTTCATGCGCGCAGTCGTGCAGGGCATTCCGATCGCCGAGAGCTGGAACCGGTACCTGGCGGTTGAGGGTGATCACCGGGATATCCGGACGGTGAATGCGACCATCCGCTGGGTGCGCGACGAATTTGTCGCCGCGGCGCGCAAGGCGTCGAAGTACAGCACGGCGAGATTGCTTGCGCTGGAGATCAAACAGATCCCGCAGACAAAAACCGACTTACCCGATTTGTATGAGTGGGCAGCAGAGAACGGTTGGGATGGATTTGGGGAAGCCCAGATTCTCGCCGCGTATCAAGAAACGTTTGCCGGGCAACTGGATGGGTCAGCGTCCGACGCGGCAACCGGACAAGCGGGGCAGGGCGGCCCGACCTCGAAAGCCGAACAACGGTCCCGGTTGATCGATCGGCAGTTGCATGCGCTGCGTTGGCTGGAAACGCTCATTGCGCAAAAGCCCCAGGCCGGGGATGCGTGCGGTGCCTGGTTCGGCCTTGCCACTGAAAAGCATCTGGCCAAAGCCGGCTTATTGACCCTGGCGCAGCTCATCGAGCATATCAACGGTATCGGCCACCGATGGTACCGGTCGATCGAGGCGATCGGTCCGGTCAAGGCGCAACGCCTGCAGGCCTGGTGCGCCGAACACGAAGCAACGACCGGCAAGGCGGTGGGTCGTCACGTGGCGGTCAGGCGCTCACGGCTCTACGGCGAAGAGCTGGCGATCGTCGCGCCGGCAGCCACCGCGCTGCGCCCCCTGGAAAAGTTCCTCGTGCCGGCCGAGCTTGATGGAAGTCAGGGGCGGTTTCGCCAGCCCAATCAGCGTTGCCTGATGAGCGCCCGCAACGACTA